>JAUPLV010000008.1 GCA_030836725.1 Pseudomonadota bacterium
CAGTGCCGAAGCGGTCGCCTACGCTCGCGCCCTGCACACGCTGGTAACCTGGATCGGCATCTGCGACGGCAACATGCAGGAAGGCAGCTTCCGCGTCGATGCCAACGTCTCGGTACGCCCGGTCGGGCAGGCCGAATTCGGCACCCGCCGCGAGATCAAGAACCTCAACTCCTTCAAGTTTCTGCAACAGGCAATCGATTACGAAGTGCGCTGGCAGATCGAGACGCTGGAAGACGGCGGCCGCATCGAGCAGGCCACGGTGCTGTTCGACCCCGACACCGGTGAGACGCGCATGATGCGCAGCAAGGAAGACGCGCACGACTACCGCTACTTCCCCGACCCCGACCTGCTGCCGGTGAAGCTCGACGAGGACTGGATCGAGGCGGTGCGTGCCGCATTGCCCGATCTGCCCGCCGCGATGCAGGCCCGCTTCCGGGACGACTACGGCGTGTCGGCTTACGACGCCGCCGTGCTGACCGGCTCGCACGCGCTCGCCGATTACTTCGAGGTCGCCGCCCAACATTCGGGGCAGCCCAAGTTCGCCGCCAACTGGATCATGGGCGAACTGTCGGCCGCGTTGAACAAGGCCGAACTCGACATCGCGCAAAGCCCGGTGTCCGCGGCCCGACTCGGCGCGCTGATCGCCCGCATCCAGGACGGCACCCTGTCCGGCAAGCTCGCCAGGCAGGTGTTCGAGGGGCTGTGGGAAGGCGCTGGCGAAGTCGACGCCATCATCGAGGCGCGCGGACTCAGGCAGATGTCCGATTCCGGCGAACTGGAGAAGATCATCGACGACGTGCTGGCCGCCAATCAGAAATCGGTCGAGGAATTCCGTTCCGGCAAGGACAAGGCGTTCAACGCGCTGGTCGGGCAGGTGATGAAAGCCAGCAAGGGCAAGGCCAACCCGGCGCAGGTCAACGAACTGCTGAAAACAAAACTGCGGTAGCCCAATGGAAAGCGGGATGACCGGTCACTCCGGCCATCCCGCCTCCTTTCGAACCCCGTGCCCGGCAACGTCACCGCGGCAAAAGGCACGCCGCAGCTTACTGCTTGCCCGTCAATTCCCGGAACCGCACCTTGTCGGCCGCGTATTTCCCGCGCACTTTCTTCATGGCCTCTTCATTGTTCTGGATGGTTTTCTTCAGGTCCTGATCTTCCCGGTTGGCCTGATCCAGTTGCTCTTGAAGGTTGGGGGAAACCGCCTGACCTGATTTCTGGATACCGGCGATGCGATTTTTCAGGTCGGTCAGGTTTTTCCCCACCGCCACCGCACGGGTTTTCGCACCCTCGATCACCAACTTGTGGTTCTCCAGCGCCCGGTCGCGCGCCAGGTCGATTTCCGCTTCGGTGGTATAGGTTTGGGTCAGCGCACGGTCGAGCTGTGCCTGCTTCTGCTTTTCCTTGTCGACCAGCATCTGCTCGGCCTTGCGCTCGGCCTCGGCCTTGCGCTCGGCCTCGGATTGGGTGCGCTTGACCACATTGCCCTGCTTGTTCAGCTCGGCGCCGCCGCTTTTCTGGTACGTCGTCGGCGGCGTATCGCTGTACTGCACGCGGCCGTTGCTATCCACCCAGCGATACATCCCCGCCTGCGCCGACCCCGCGCCAAGCAGCAGCGCTGCCGCCAGCGCGCTAAACGCCATACGTTGCACGGTAGCCTGCCACGGCCTGTAATTCAGTTTGTCTGTTTGCATCACGTTTTAGAAACTCCACCAGATTGTCCAGCGTGACCACCGCCACCACTGGAATGCCATACTGCTCACGAACTTCCTGCACCGCGGATCGTTCACCCGTTCCGCGCTCCATGCGATCCAGCGCAATCACCACCCCGGCCGGTTCGGCGCCCGCGTCGCGGATCAGGTCCACCGACTCGCGCACCGAGGTGCCCGCCGAAATCACGTCGTCGACGATCAGCACGCGGCCCTTGAGCGCCGCGCCGACCACCGTCCCGCCCTCGCCGTGATCCTTGGCTTCCTTGCGGTTGTAGGCGTACGGCACATTTCTGCCCATGCCCGCCAGCGCAATCGCAATGCTCGCCGCCAGCGGAATCCCCTTGTAGGCCGGGCCGAACAGCACGTCGAACGCGATCCCCGAATCGACAATGGCTTTCGCGTAAAATTCCCCAAGGCGCTTCAGCTTGTCGCCGTCGTTGAACAGCCCCGCGTTGAAAAAGTAGGGGCTCATGCGCCCCGCCTTGGTCTTGAATTCGCCAAAACACAACACCTGCGACGCGATGGCGAATTCCACAAACTCGGCTTTGTAATCGGACATTTTTCTGAATTTCTTGAATCGATCTTGATGCGAATTATATCGGCCAACCTCAACGGCATCCGTTCCGCCGCCAGCAAAGGCTTTTTCGACTGGCTGCCCGCGCAGCATGCCGACGTCGTCTGCGTCCAGGAACTCAAGGCGCAGGCCGCCGACCTCAAGCCCGAATTCATCCGGTGCGACGGCCTCGCCGGCGCCTTTCACTACGCCGAGAAAAAAGGCTACAGCGGCGTCGGCGTGTACACCCGCACGCCGCCACAGAAAATCATCGAAGGCCTCGGCGTGCCCGAATTCGACGCAGAAGGCCGCTACATCGAAGCCGACTACGGCCATCTCGCCGTCATCTCGCTCTACCAGCCCTCCGGCTCCAGCAGCGACGAACGCCAGCAGGCCAAATTCCGCTTCATGGACGTTTTCTTCCCGCACCTCCAGGCGCTGATCAAATCCGGCCGCGAAATCGTCATCTGCGGCGACTGGAACATCGCCCACAAGGAGATCGACCTCAGGAACTGGAAATCCAACCAGAAGAACTCCGGCTTCCTGCCCGAGGAACGCGCCTGGATGACCCGTCTGTTCGACGAACTCGGCTGGGTCGACGTCTACCGCAGCCTCTACCCCGAGCACACCGGCGAAGCCTACACCTGGTGGAGCAACCGCGGCCAGGCCTGGGCCAAGAACGTCGGCTGGCGCATCGACTACCAGATCGCCACCCCCGGCATCGCCGCCAGGGCCACCGCCGCCAGCGTCTACAAGGACCAGCGCTTTTCCGACCACGCGCCGCTGATTGTCGATTACGATTACAAGGCTTAAGCTCCCCATCGAGGCCACGATGAAGAAACAGACCGCACTGCACCTGCTGCAGGATCACACGGAGACGCTGCGAGAGCGCTTCGGCGTGCGGCATCTGTCGCTCTTCGGTTCCACCGTGCGCGACGAGGCACGCGAAAAAAGCGACGTCGACGTCCTCGTCGAATTCGACGGCCCGGCCACTTCCGACCGTTATTTCGGCTTGCAGTTTTACCTGGAAGACCTGTTCGGCTGCCCGGTCGACCTGGTCACCGACAAGGCATTGCGCCCCGAACTCCGCCCTCACATCGAGAAGGAAGCCGTCCGTGTCGCGTGAATGGCGCTTTTACGTAAGCGACATGATCGGGTTTGCGGAAAAGGTGCTGATCTACACCCATGAAATGGAGCAAAACCGTTTCGAACAAAGCGGCCTCAACTACGACGCCGCCCTGCGCAATCTCGAACTCATCGGCGAGGCCGCCACGCATATCCCTGAGCACGTTCGGCAATTCGCCAGCCAAATCGACTGGCGCCGCATCGTCGCCACGCGCAACCGCTTGATTCACGGCTATCTCGGCATCGACAACGACACGCTCTGGAGCATCATTCAGACAGACATCCCCGCCCTGCTGCGCAACCTGCATGCGCTGAAAGCAGCGGCGGATGCGGGACAGATCGCCGACCCGGCCGCATGACTCCGCACAGGTCGTCGATCTCGGTTACAGGCCATCCCTCCCGTTCCGCTGGAAACAACCAACACAACTCGACAAGGGCAGGAAGGCACGGCATGACAAAAAAAGAACTGCCCGGCATCGGCGGACAAACCTTCGAGGGCCTCAGACGGATCAACGACCACGGCGCCGAATACTGGAGCGCACGCGACTTGCAGCCCCTCCTGGGTTACAGCCAATGGCGGCGGTTCGACGATGCCGTCAAGCGCGCCCAGGCATCGTGCGCGCAGTCGGCTAACGACCCTGCTTATCATTTTGCCGGCGCCGGCAAAATGATCGGGTTGGGCAAAGGGGGCCGGCGAGAGGTTGATGACTACCAACTGTCCCGCTTCGCCTGCTACCTCATCGCCCAGAACGGCGACCCGCGCAAGCCGGAAATCGCCCAGGCCCAGAAATACTTTGCCCTCCAGACGCGGCGTCAGGAACTGTCCGAGCAGCTCGCCGCGGATGTGGAGCGCCTGGAACTGCGCAAACAGGCCTCCGAAGAATTCAGGGCGCTCTCCGGGGCCGCCCAGCAAGCCGGCGTGCAGCACCGCATGTTCGGCATCTTCCACGATGCCGGTTACAAGGGACTCTACGGCGGCCTGGGCAACGAACAAATCAAGGTGAGGAAAGGCGTCCCGGCGAAAGAACAGCTGATGGACCGGATGAACGCCACCGAACTGGCCGCCAACCAGTTCCGCATGACCCAGGCCCGCGACAAGCTGGCGCGCGAAGGCATCCGCGACCAGCAGCAGGCCATCCGCGCCCACGAGCAGGTCGGCAAGGAAGTCCGCGCCGCCATCGAACGCATCGGCGGCGAGCGCCCCGAAAACCTCCCCGCCGCCGAACCCATCAAGGATGTGGAAAAGCGCCTCAAGACCGCCGCGCCCAGGCTGGAACTGGACGAGCGCGATGCGGGCGGTTTGCTGGGGAACAGCCCGCCCGACAAGGGAACGCACCCGTAACCGCCATGCCGCTTTCCTGGAACGAGATCAAGTCCCGCGCCCTCGCCTTCTCCCGCGAATGGGCCGACGCCGCCAACGAAGACAGCGAGGCAAAGCCGTTCTGGATCGCCTTCTTCGAAATCTTCGGCATCACCAACAAGCGCGTCGCCACCTTCGAGCACGCGGTCAAGAAATACGGCGGCGACCAGGGCTACGTCGATTTGTTCTGGCCCGGCGTATTGCTGGTGGAGCAGAAATCGCGCGGCAGGAATCTCGACCGCGCCTTCAATCAGGCGCTGGACTACTTCCCCGGAATCAAGGAACGCGACCTGCCGCGTCACATCGTCGTATGCGATTTCGCCCGCTTCCGCCTCCACGACCTGGAAACCGGCGACACCCGCGAATTCGCGTTGAAGGACCTGCACAAGCACATCCGCCACTTCGGCTTCATCGCCGGCTACGAAACCCAGGAAATCAAGCCGCAGAATCCGGTCAACATTCAGGCGGCCGAACGCATGGGGCGGCTGCACGATGCGCTGAAAGCCTCTGGATTCGAGGGCCACGCGCTCGAAGTGCTGCTGGTGCGCCTGTTGTTCTGCCTGTTCGCCGACGACACCGGCATCTTCCAGCCGGCGCAGGCGCTGCGCAGCTACATCGAGGAACGCACCCGCGAGGACGGCTCCGACCTCGGCCCGCTGCTTGCCCAGCTGTTCCAGGTGCTTAACACCCCGGAAGCCAGGCGCGGCAAGGCGCTGGACGATCAGCTCGCCGCCTTCCCCTACATCAACGGCAAGCTGTTCGAAGAGGCCATCCCGATTGCCGGCTTCGATACCGCCATGCGCGAAGCGCTGCTCGACGCCTGCGCACTCGACTGGAGCGCGATCTCGCCGGCCATCTTCGGCGCGCTGTTCCAGAGCATCATGGACAGCAAGGCGCGCCGCAACCTCGGCGCGCACTACACCAGCGAGGAAAACATCCAGAAGCTCATCAAGCCGCTGTTCCTCGACGCGCTGTGGGCCGAGTTCGACAAGGTCAAGCGGCACCGCAACAAGCTGTTCGAGTTCCACCGGAAACTGCGCCGCCTCACCTTCTTCGACCCCGCCTGCGGCTGCGGCAATTTCCTCGTCATCGCCTACCGCGAACTGCGTCTGCTGGAACTGGAAATCCTGCGCGCCTCGCTGGCGCTTGAGCGCGAGTTCAAGCAGGCGCTGATCGACATCTTCCAGTTGCTCTCCATCGACGTCGACCAGTTTTACGGCATCGAAATCGAGGAATTCCCCGCGCAGATCGCCCAGGTCGCGCTGTGGCTGGTCGACCACCAGATGAACCTCAAGGTGAGCGAAGAATTCGGCATGTACTTCGCCCGCATTCCGCTGAAGACCAGCCCGCACATCGTCCACGGCAACGCGCTCACGCTCGACTGGAACGACGTGCTGCCGGCGGAGCGCGCGAGCTACGTGATGGGCAACCCGCCCTTCGTCGGGGCCAAGTTCATGGACGACGCCCAGCGCGCCGACACCCGCGCCGTGTTCGCCGGCATCGACAACGCCGGGCTGCTCGACTTCGTCGCCGCGTGGTACGTGAAAGCGGCGCGCTACCTCCTCCCCTCCCCCGCAAGCGGGGGAGGGGCTGGGGGAGAGGGGCGCGGCACCGCCGCGTGCGCAATCGGGGGAGGGGCCGAGGGAGAGGGGAAAACCCGCTGCGCCTTCGTCTCCACCAACTCCATCACCCAGGGCGAGCAGGTCGGCGTGCTATGGGGCTGGCTGCTGGCACAGGGCATCAAGATCCATTTCGCCCACCGCACCTTCTCGTGGAGCAACGAAGCGCGCGGCAAGGCTGCGGTGCACTGCGTCATCGTCGGCTTCGGTCTGGGCGAGGTCGCGGAGAAGACGATCTACGAATACGCCGACATCAAGGGCGAGCCGCACGCCCTGCCGGCCGCCAACATCAACCCGTATCTGGTGGACGCGCCGGACGTGGTGCTGGAGAACCGGCGCACGCCGATCTGCCCGGTGCCTGGAATCGGCATCGGCAACAAGCCCATCGACGGCGGCCACTACCTGTTCACCGACGACGAGAAAGCCGAATTCCTGCGCCGCGAGCCGCAGGCCGAAAAGTGGTTCCGCCGCTGGCTCGGCGCGGACGAGTTCATCAACGGCTACCAGCGCTGGTGTTTGTGGCTCGGAGACTGCCCGCCCAACGAATTGCGCCGGATGCCCGAGGCGATGAAACTCGTCGAAGCCGTCAGACAGTTCCGGCAGGCGAGCAAGTCGTCGCCGACGCAGAAGCTCGCCGACACCCCGACGCGATTCCATGTCGAAAACATGCCGGCGGCGGCCTATCTTCTCATTCCAAAAGTTTCCTCCGAGCGCAGGAACTACATCCCCATCGGATTCATGCATACCGATACGCTGTCCAGCGATCTGGTATTCATTGTTCCCGAGGCAACGCTTTACCACTTCGGCGTGCTGACCTCGACCATGCACATGGCCTGGGTACGCTCGGTGTGCGGTCGTCTGGAAAGTCGTTATCGCTACTCCGCCGGCATCGTCTACAACAACTTCCCCTGGCCTGACAGCTCTCCCTCTCCCCAACCCTCCCCCCTCAAGGGGGAGGGGGCCAAGGCTGGGCCCAACCCGATTAATGCCGCCGCGCAGGCCGTGCTCGACGCCCGCGCGCAATTCCCCGGTTCGACGCTTGCCGACCTCTACGACCCGCTCTCCATGCCGCCCGCGCTGCTGAAAGCCCACCAGAAGCTCGACGCCGCAGTGGACAAGGCCTACGGCAAAACCGGTTTCAAGTCGGACGCCGAGCGGGTGGCGTTTCTGTTCGCGCGCTATCAGGCGCTGACGTCGCTGCTGCCGCCTGCAGCAGTAAAGAAACGCGTCGGCAAGGGAAAAGTGCTTAAGGAAGAAGACGTGACCGCCCCATGACGACGGCCTTCAGCGATTACATCGTCTACGTGGACGAAAGCGGCGACCACAGTCTGGAATCGGTCAATCCCGAATACCCGCTGTTCGTATTGTCGTTCTGCATTTTTCTCAAGAACGCCTATGCCAGCACGATGACGCCCGCTGTACGCAAGCTGAAATTCGAGACATTTGGCCACGATATGGTGGTGTTGCACGAGATCGATATCCGCAAGAAGAAGGGGGCTTTCGCGAAATTGGGCAAGGATGCACGGGAAGGCTTCCTGAACACCTTGACCGACATCATTGAAGCCGCCGATTTCAGGCTGGTCGCAGTGGTGATCGACAAACACAAGCTAAAAGCCCGATACGCCACCCCGGAGCATCCCTATCATCTGGCGATGGAATTTGGGCTGGAGCGCATCTACCGCTATCTGAAAAGCATGGGGCAGGATGGACGGCTGACGCATCTGGTCTGCGAGGCACGAGGTGCAAAGGAAGATGCCGAGCTTGAACTGGAGTTCCGCCGTATTCGGGATGGCCGGAATATCTTCAACAAACCATTACCGTTTGAATTGGTGGTGGCAGACAAGAAAACCAACTCAGAGGGTATGCAGCTTGCAGATTTGACTGCACGCCCCATAGGCTTGTCGGTTTTACGACCTGAACAGGTCAACCGTACGCATGCTGTGCTGGAAAAGAAATTTTGCCGGGATGGCAATGGCATTAAAGCGGGGATTGGATTGAAAGTGTTCCCCTAGAAAGTCGAAGGGCCTCCGGGTAGTCCCAGAAGCCCAACGCCGATCGGGTAGTCCCAATCCACTTGCGGCCAATATAAACAACTTGCTTACTGAAAGTCAACCACACGTATGCCCCCACTCTAGCAGGCCACCTCTGGCTCAACGCCCTCAAGGTCTACGCCTACCCGCGCGTCATACGGCGCGCATCCATTTAAGTTTCATACGCTTTGAAGAATTGCTCGACTTCGTCGGCGCTGGCGAGCTCGCCCCGGTCGGCTGCGGCGACGGCCTGTTTCAATGCTTCGATCTGCGGCGTGCGCCAGTCGAGATAATCGGCCAGCGCATCGCTCGCGACGTTGGCCTGGGGACGACCGACCAGTTGCGCGTAGTTTTCCAGCCGGGCTTTCAGTTCGGTGGGCAGGCGCACGTTGAACTGCGCGGTGTTCGCCGGTGGTTGGGATTTGCTGCTCATCGCGGACTCCTTGAGACGGGGTATAGCAAAATGCTAGCACCGCACTAGCATTCCACCAAACCGCGTTGCAGGTCGGCCGCCGGAGCTTCCACCCCCTTGGCTTATGCCGCATCGCGGACTAATATAACAACCGTTATAACCAACGGGAGTCTGCGATGCATGCCCTGAAACTCACCCAGATCGGCAATTCGGTCGGCCTGATCCTGCCCAAGGAAGTGCTGGCACGCCTGAAACTTGAAAAAGGCGACACGGTGTTTGTGACCGAGACACCGGAGGGGGTGGCGATGACGCCGTATGACCCCGGCCTGGAAGAACAGATCGAAGCGGGCCGCGCTTTCATGCGCGATTTCCGGGACACCTTTCACGAACTGGCCAAGTAAATGGCGCGCGACTGGAGATGGTTCGACAAGCGCGCCCTGCTGTTGCTGCACGACGAGAGCCTGGCCGAACACGGCGGCTTGCCGGGCTTGCGCGACGAGGGTCTGCTCGATTCCGCGCTGGCACGGCCGCTCAATCTGGCGGCGTACGGCGAGCCGGATGTGTGCGAACTGGCTGCGTCTTATTGCGTCGGCCTCGCAAAGAATCATCCTTTTGTCGATGGCAACAAGCGCGCCGCCTTTCTCGCCCTGGGCTTGTTTCTCTACTCGAATGGGCAGCGGCTGACCGCCACCCAGGCTGAAGCCACCCTCGCCGTATTGGCCGTCGCCGCCAGCGAGTGGGACGAAGCCACGCTCGCCGCCTGGCTGCGTTCGCACACCGCGCCGCGCGGCTGACAACGGTTCTCCTCTCTCCATTCACGACGCTCCTTTCTCCATGTCCCATCCCTGGCTCAACGCCCTCAAGGTCTACTCCCATCCGCGTGTCGTCGGCATGCTGTTCCTCGGCTTTTCCGCCGGGCTGCCGCTGCTGCTGGTGCTGGGCACGCTGTCGTTCTGGCTGTCGGAAGCGGGCATCGCGCGGGCAACGATCGGGCACTTGAGCTGGGTGGGGCTGGCCTACGGCTTCAAGTTCCTGTGGTCGCCGCTGGTGGACCGGCTGCCGCTGCCGTTCCTGACGGCGCGGCTGGGCAAGCGGCGGGCGTGGCTGCTGCTGTCGCAGGTCTGCATCGCCGCCGCGCTCTTGGGGATGGCCAACACCGACCCGGCGCAGAACCTGACGCACATGGTGTACTTGGCGCTGGCGGTGGCGTTCGCCTCGGCGACGCAGGACATCGCGCTCGACGCCTACCGCATCGAGGCGGTGGAGATCGAGAAGCAGGGGGCGATGGCGGCGACCTATCAGGCGGGCTACCGCATCGCGATGATCACGGCGGGTGCCGGCGCGCTGTGGATCGCGGCAGCTTTCGACCCCAGCGAGGCGACCTACGATTTCCGCCCCTGGCAAGTGGCCTACACGGTGATGGCGGCGCTGATGGCGGTCGGCATGTTGACCACGCTGATCATCCGCGAACCGGAAAAGCAGATTTCCAGCGTCACCACCGAGCGCGAGGCGCACACGCGGCAACGCTTTGCCGCCGCCGGATTGCGCGGCTGGCCGCTGACCGCCGCGGCGTGGTTCTACAGCGCGGTGCTGGCGCCCTTCATCGATTTCATCCAGCGCTACAAATGGCAGGCCATGCTGATGCTGGCGCTGATCGCCGTCTATCGCATCTCGGACGTGGTGATGGGGGTGATGAGCAATCCCTTCTACCAGGAAATGGGCTTCACCAAGGACGAGGTGGCGACGGTGTCCAAGGTCTACGGCGTCATCATGACCATCGCCGGCGCCGGTCTCGGCGGCCTGCTGGTGATGCGCATGGGCGTGATGCGCACGCTATTCCTCGGCGCGGTGCTGTCGGCGGCAACCAACCTGCTGTTCGTGTGGCTGGCCGGTCGTGGCCACGATGTCGGCGCGCTGGTGTTCACGGTGTCGGCGGACAATCTCTCCGCCGGCATCGCCTCCAGCGCCTTCGTCGCCTACCTGTCCAGCCTGGTGAACCAGGCCTATTCGGCGACGCAGTACGCGCTGTTCACCTCGGTGATGCTGCTCTTGCCCAAGTTCATCGCCGGCTTTTCCGGCGAGTTCGTCGATGCGTATGGCTGGGCGAGCTTCTTCACCGGCACGGCGCTGATCGGGGCGCCGGTGTTGCTGCTGGTGTGGCTGGTGGGGCGACTGAAAACCTGAAAACCTTTTTTGTCCGCGAAGGTCGCGAAGGGGCGCGAAGAAAAAACAAGGCAGAATAAAATGGATGAGCTGGTTTTTCGGGAAGAGGTTTATGCGGTCGTGGGAGCGGCGATCGAGGTGCATCGCGAGCTGGGGGCGGGGTTTCTGGAGGCGGTTTATCAGGAAGCGATGGAGCGGGAGCTTGGATGTCGTGAAATTGCGTTCGAATCGCAGCGTGAGTTGGTGATTCATTACAGGGGCCAGCCTCTGAGCAAAGCTTATATCTGCGACCTCCTGTGTTTCGGCAAGGTGCTGGTTGAACTGAAGGCGATGGACAGGCTGACCGGTCGGGAAGAAGCCCAACTCATCAATTACCTCAAGTCGTCGGGTTTGCCCGTAGGCCTGCTGATCAATTTCGGCTCCCACGGCAAACTGGAATGGCGACGCCTCGTAAAATCCCAATGATTTCTCCCTGGCTTTTCTTCGCGCCCCTTCGCGCCCTTCGCGGATAAAAAAACAATGATCGAATTCTCCCTGCTCACCGCCCTCCTCGCCGGCCTGCTCGGCGGCGTGCACTGCGTCGGCATGTGCGGCGGCATCGTCGCCGCGTTTTCGTTCCGGGCCGACGGCACGCATCCGCCGTTCCGCCTGCACCTGGCCTACAACCTGGGGCGGGTAGCCTCCTACATGATGTTCGGTGCGCTGGCCGGCGCGCTCGGCGCCTCGCTCAAGCTGACCGGGTTCGCGCCGGCGCAGACTGCGCTGTTCGTGCTGGCGCAGGGGGTGATGATTCTGCTCGGCCTGTATCTGGCCGGATTCAATCAGTGGGTGCTGGTGTTCGAGCGCGCTGGCGGCGCCTTGTGGAACAAGGTCAAGCCGCTGTTCCAGAAACTGCTGCCGGTCAGGTCGATGCCGCAGGCCGTGCTGGCCGGGATGGCCTGGGGATGGCTGCCTTGTGGGCTGGTGTATTCGGTGCTGGTATCGGCCGTGGCGGCGGGCAGCGCCACCTCGGGCGCGGCGCTGATGCTGGCTTTCGGCATCGGCACCCTGCCGAATCTTCTGGGGATGGGGCTGTTCGCCCGGCAGATCCAGCCTTTCATGCAGCAGCGCTGGGTACGCCGCACGGCGGGCCTGACGGTGGCGGGCTTCGGCGCGTGGGGGCTTGCAGCACTGGCTTATTCGATGCTCTCGACCACCTGAAACCGGGTTTTTCCGACACGCAGCGCATCCCAATGCAGGGGTTGCGCGGCGTAGGCGCCCGTCGCCAGTTCGGCGCGCAAGCTGTCGGATGCGCCTCGATCCCCGGCGATCAAATGGCCGACACGCTTCCACTGCCCCTGGCTTTGTGCGAATGCCTCGGGCTGAAATTCGTCCGGCGTCTTCCACAGCACCACTTCGTCCTGGCCGTCGCGGTCGAGATCGACCATCAGGATCATGCAGCGCAGGCGCACCTGATCGAGCGCGAAACAGCTTCCCGCACGTTGCCAGGATTCCCATTTCTTCACGTCCTGCTCAAGAAAATCGGCAAAGCCGGGAGGAATCGGCCGTCCGGCCGGATAGCTGTCGATGCGTTCGCTCAAGTCGGCAACCTGCTTGTCCGACTGGTTGAGCCCGCGATCGCGGTAACGTCCGGCAATGTTGAGCGCGTCTTCGGCCCGCAGGGCCAGTTTTTCGGGCTTGCCGTCGGCGCCGCGCTGTTGCATCAACGCGGTTAGCGCGTCATGCCCCGAGCGTTCCTGCTGGGCCAATGCCCCGACATCGAAGTCGTCGGCCGGCACCCGCCCCGATTCCAGCCGGGCCATCTGGTTGTTCGTCGCCAGACGATTGGCATCCAAAGCGGGCGACAGCAGCAGCACAATGCCGGCACTCATGACCAGCGTCGCCACGATGTTGGCAGGCGCGATGCCGGGCATCCAGCGCGCACCCGCACCCGTTCGCAGCGACAGCGCGTAGCCCGTGCCGTAGGCCAGCGCCACCGCTGCCGCCAGCACGCCCCAAATGCGGTCGGGCGTGAGCCCGTGCTGCAGGATGCGCAGCCCCAGCGCCCACGCCGCCAGCGCCGCCACGGCCAGCAGCGCCAGCGCCGTGACCGGCAACACGCGGCGCAGGATGCGATTGAGAGCGGGCTCGATCCGCCCGTCCTGAAATGCGGAATTGAAAAAGGTAATCCAGAATGCCGCGAACCACAGCAGGAAAAATGCCGACAACCCCCGCTCGAACAGCTTGCCGACGCCGGCAAGGCTGGTGAACACGAAGGCCGAACCGATCAGGCTGGCCACCGGCAGCAACCACACGGTAAGCGTCAGCCAGTGATTGCGCAGGGTGACGGTGAAGGCGGCGCGGCGCAGCCCCGAGCGCAGGCCCAGTGCGATCGACAGGGTGGTGACCGGGATGGCGAACCAGGACTCGCCGATGGTCCGCTTCGGCCACTCCACGCCGATCAGGTGAAACAGCTGGGCGCCCAGCGTCAGCACCCCCCAGAACAGGCAGGTGAGCGCCCCCGCCTGCAGCGTGATGACGGCGTTGCGCCAGGCGTGCTCGAACAGGCGAGGATAATCCCAGCCGCCGAGGACGGCATCCGGCTTGCCCCGCGCCCAGCCGGAAACCAGCGGAACCAGCATGAAACTGAGCAGGCTCAGGCCGAAGAATGTCGCGGCCGGAGCAAGCTGCGGCCGGGTCGCGTCGGGCAGCGGAAAAACCATGCCGCCCTGATAGGCGCCAAGGCCGAAGACAAGCGCCCCGACGCCGAGCAGCAGGCGATAGGACGCTGTCCGGCTCAGCACGCCCTGGCCCCAGTACGCCACGAAAGGCAACAGCAGCGCGCTCAGCAGCACGGCGTTGAACAGCCACCCCCATTCCGGCGGCCAGAGCGTGTCCCGATGGCTTTTGTACAGGGCGTAAAGCACCGCGCCCTGGGCAATTCCAAGCCAGGTGGGGAAACGCGGGGCGGCCGGATCGGTCATCGGCGTCGGGCAGGTCAAGTCCGGCTGCGAAGCGAAGGGTTTACTTGTAGAACTTCTGGTCGAACACCATCTCACGTTTCGGCTCGCCTTCCACTTCGACCGTGGCGGTGAACTTCAGGGTGTCGGGCGGGACGACGCGGAATTCGCCCAGGTAGTAAACGGCGGCGCCTTCCTTGACTTCGCGCATGGCGATATTGGCCAGTTGCTGGCTGAGGTTGGTGACATGGACGGTGATCCTGGCCGGCACCGGCGTCGGCGCGCCGACGGCGTTCTTCTTCAGCACCGACATGGTGACCAGGCCGCGCGTCTTGCTGCGCTCGATCTTGTAGGCGCGCGCGACCTCGGGCAGCAACTCGTCGGTGGTCAGCGCGTTGTAGTGGACTTCGAGCGGGCCGAATTTCTGCGAGATTTCGGCATGGGCGACAACCGCGGCCGAACACATGAACAGGATGGCGAACAGGCGTTTCATGGCTTCTCTCCTTTTGTCGGGGGCGATACTTCATTGATTGTAGGCGTTTGCTGGAAGGAGGCGAGCCAGGCGGCCAGTTCGTCGAGTGCGCGGCCGACGGCCTGACTGGACGCCTTTGCCGCGCCTGCGGCATCGTAGGTCGCCGCCGCAACCTGCTGCTCGAAGACGCGGCGCCCCAGCAGCTTGCGCTGCTTCAGGTCCACCAGCTCGGCGCGCAGCAGCAGCCGCACCTGGCCGGGCTCGCTGGCGGCGTCGTGATAGAACTCGACCAGCTCGGTATCCAGCAGCAGGTCGGCACGCACATGGCTGCCGACGGCAGTGACTTGCCAGGCGCCCTGAAGATCGAGGCGGTTGCGCATCAGCTCGGCGAAGCGCTTGCCGGGACGCTCGGTCCAGCGGGCGAACCGGTATTGCGCGCGGGTGCCGGCGCTGCGGCTGAAAACGAGCTGGTCGGTGTCGTAAAAGCTGCCGCTGACGGTATCAAGCACCAGCAGGGTTGGGGCATACGATTCCACACGCGCTTTAGCACGTAGTGGATCGGAGTCCTTTAGGGCATACGATTCCACACGCGCTTCAGCGCGTAGTGGATCGGAGTCCTTTAGGGCATACGATTCCACACGCGCTTCAGCGCGTAGTGGATCGGAGTCCTTTAGGGCATGCGGTCTTTCACGGGCTTCGGCGCGATCCTGGACGGATGCCGCGGCCGGCGCCGGCGCACTGTCATTCAGTACGTAATACACCACGGCGGGCGAGTTCGGACGGTCGCCGAAATTGACGCAGCCCGCGAGCGCCATGCTCAGCGCGGCAAGAACAAGGGCTGGCTTCATGGCAGTTTTTCTCCGGGGCCGAGTTGCTGCGGGGCGGGGCCGAACAGGATGTCGCGCGGATTGGACAGGTTCTGCCCGGCGGTGGTGAGCGCGTCGGCGCTGGTGCGCACATCGCGGCTGACGTTGGTCAGTTCCAGCGCGCCGGTTTCGGTAAGCATCTGGATTTGCCCGGAAACCAGGCTGGCCTCGCGCTGCAGTTTTTCCATCGCGACGACGGACTCCTTCAGCGCGGCGTCGGCGTTTTTCCCGACGCCGACGATGCTGCCCTCGGCACGGGTGGCGGCCTGGCTGATGCTGGCGCCGGCGAAGCGGAATTCATCGGAGACATCGCGGATTCCCTGGACCACGGCCTCGAGGCTTTTCGCGTTGGCGGCAAGATGGCCCGACAGTTCGTTGAGATTGGCCAGAGTCTGCGAGATCGAGCGCTGGTTTTCGTCGGACAGCAGCGTGTTCATCCGTTCCAGAACCTGCGCGCCGTTTTCCGCCAGCCGGGACACCGCGGTGGCGACCTTGTCGATGTCGGAGCTGCCCTCGGCGATGACGGGATAGCGTTCGCCGCTAGGCGCCGTATCGAGCAAGGGCGCGTCGGCGGGGCCGTTGTTGATCTCGACGGCCGCGATGCCGGTCACCAGATTGCGCTTGATGTAGGCTTCGGCCCCCTCGCGCACCGGCACCCCCGCGTCGATGCGCGCGGTGACGCTGACGGCTTCGTCGCCTCCGGTGGCGAAACGGTAGCTGCCGACCACGCCGACCTTGATCCCGCGCATCTTGACCGGGCTGCCGACCGCCAGGCCGTCGAGCGACTGCTGCCTGTAATTGATGGTGTAGGTTTGATAGGCGATGTGATCCGCTCCGCCCGCCAGCCACATGATGGCCAGCGCCATCAGCGCCATGACCGCGGTCACCAGGATGCCCACGAGGGTGTAGCGGCCTTCAGTTTCCATGCACGGTTTCCTCTTGCGACGAGCGCGCGGCAAAGTAGTCGCGCAGCCACGGATCGTCGATGGTTTTCAGTTCGGCGACGGTTCCGCTGCCGAGCACGCGGCCGTCCGACAGCACGACAATGCGGTCGACAATTGAAAATAGCGTATCCAGGTCGTGAGTGACAAGGAATACGGTGAGGCCGAGGCTGTCGGCCAGCAGGCGGATCAGCGCGTCGAAGGCGCGCGCGGAAATCGGATCGAGCCCAGATGTCGGCTCGTCCAGGAACAGCAGTTCGGGATCGAGCGCCAGCGCCCGCGCCAGCGCCACGCGCTTGCGCATGCCGCCCGAGAGTTCGCTCGGGCGTTTTCCGGCGACATCCGCGGGCAGCCCGGCCAGGGCGAGCTTGAGGCGCGCAAGCTTGCGGCAGGCGGCAGGCGGCAGGCTGGTGTGCTCGAACAGCGGGGTGGCGACGTTGTCCTCCACGTTCAGCGAGGAGAACAGCGCGCCATCCTGAAACAGCACGCCGAAGCGCCTGCGCAGCGCGTTCATCTGCTCCGGGGTGCTGTCCCACACCGATTGCCCGAACAGTTCGATGCGGCCCGCCCGCGGTTTCAGCAGGCCGATGATTTCGCGCATCAGCACCGACTTGCCGGAACCGCTGCCGCCGATCAGCGCGATGACCTCGCCTCGTCCGACCGTCATGTCGAGGTCGCGATGGATGCTGCGTCCGCCGAGCGTGGTGACGAGGCCGCGGACTTCGATGACGGATTCGCGCATCAGATATCCAGTTGTACGAACAGCACGGCGAAAATGGCGTTGAGGATGATGATCGCGACCAGGCTCTGCACCACGGTGGAGGTGGTGTGATCGCCCACGCTGCGCGCGTCGCGGCTGACCGACAGCCCCATGCGACAGGCAATCAGCGCGATGAAAACGGCAAATACCGGCGCCTTTGCCAGTCCCACCAGCAGGGTTTTCAGTTCCATCACCTCGACAACCCGGTCGATGAACATGCGGCCGGAAATATCGAGCTGTTGCGCGGACACCAGCATGCCGCCGGCTATCCCGGCGATGTCGCCGATGAAAACCAGCAACGGCATGGCGATGAGCAGCGCAATGAAGCGCGGAATCACCAGCACCACCAGCGGCGACAGGCCCAGCGTGGTGATGGCGTCGATTTCTTCGGTGACCTTCATGGTTCCGATCTGCGCGGTGATGGCGGCGCCGGTGCGCCCCGCCACCAGCACCGCGACGATCACCGGCGAGATCTCGCGCAGGATCGCCATCAGCAGGCCGTCGACGACAAAGATGTTGGCGCCGTATTGCTGCGCCTGCGAGCCCAGCAGGTAGGCGAAGACCACGCCAAGCAGAAACAGCATGCCGGCCACGATGGGAATCGCGCCGACGAACACCGATCGCACCTGGGCGCCGAATTCCCGCCAGCGCCAGCGCCCTGGGGCCGGGGCCAGCGCCAGCAACTCGATGAACAGGCGGCCGACGAAATCGAGCAGGCCGATGACGTGCCCCCAAATCGCCAGGGTGCCGCGCCCGGTCAGTTCGAGCAGGCCTTCGCGGCGTGGAACGGCCTCCGCGGTGGTGGCCGCGAAGTGCTGCGCCACCAGCTTGAACATGTCCAGATGCCGCGGCTGGAAAGCGCGCAGTTCGGGCATCGGGCCGCCGGCCTGCGGCCGGGCAGCGGCGAGCAGCAGCCAGGCGCCGTTGGTGTCGAGCCGGGTGACGCCGGCGCCGTCGACGATGCGCACGGTCTTGCCGGCCAGGTCGGGCAGCGCGGGCGCGGCATCGGCATCCCATGCGCCGCTGGCGATCAGCGCGCCCTCTGCTTCGTCGAAGTGCGCGCTTGCTCCCGTCATTCGAGTCCCAGGGGATTGTTCGGGTCGATGCCCGGCATGAAAGGCAAGCCGCGCTCGCGGTGGGTGACCTGATAGACGCAGCCGATCCAGTTTCCGATCACCGCTTCGGCGGTGTCGTGCCAGGTGTTGTCGAGCAGCGGCAGCAGGTGCGCCTCGGGGAAAGCCAGCGTCTCGCCCGCCTGCATGCGGCTGCCGAACTCGGCCAGAAGCGCCTGCGCCTGCGGGTTGAAGTAGCGCGCCGGAAACGGCGGAAACGGCGGAAACGCGGGCAGCTTGCCGGCGGCGGCCAGCAGCAGGTCGCGCTTGTACTCCTTCAGCAGCGACACTGTGTCGTATTCGGGATGCCCCTGGAAGAACACGGTCCTGAGGCCATCGCGGCTCACCGCCAGATGCACGCCGGCGTCCGCGCTTTCGACCAGCACCTTGACCCCGGCCGCCTCGAACTGCGCGCGCGACACGTCGTTCCAGCGCGAATGCGGCACGTCGAAGCGGGTGTTGACGTCGGCCACCAGCGGATGGCGTCCCTCGGTGACGCGATGCTCGAACACGCCCCAGATTTTTTGCGGCTGCTTCACCCGCGTCTGGCCGTGGCGGAACTGCATCACCGCATGGGTGGCGAGGCAGGAGCACAGGGTCGAGGTAACGTTATCCCACGCCCAGTCGATCACCTCGATCAGCGGTTGCCAGAACGGCTCGTCGGCAAGGTTGGGATGGCTGACGTTGGCGCCGGTGATGATGAGCGCGTCCAGCCCGGCCTCGCGGATGGCGTCGAAGGATTCGTAGAACCGCGCGATATGCGCCTGCGCCTTGTCCCCGCGCGGCAGCGTCGGCAGGGTGAAGGGGTGCATGTAGAACTGCGCGATCGGGTTGGATTCGCCGACCAGACGGTAGAACTGCCGCTCGGTCGCCTCCAGCGCCGCATCCGGCATCATGTTCAGGAGGCCGACGTGCAGTTCGCGGATTTCCTGGTTGGCCGCGCGCTCGGTCGACAGCACGGTGATGCCGTCATGCCGCAGACGGTCGAAGGTGGGCAGGGCGTTATGCGCGACCAGCGGCATGCGCTTCCCCTGACTCCTGACTCCTAACCCCTGACCCCTTGCGCGCAATGGCCGTTTCCAGCAGCGCCAGAAAATCGCGCTCGTCGCGCACCTGCGCCACTTCCTGCGAGGTCACCGTGTAGCCATGCGGCTGGGCGATCGCCTCGTAGCGCGGGATGCGCGAATGGAACAGACGCGGAAAAACCCAGCGTGCGAAGTCGTTCGGTTCGATCTGGGCGACGAATTCGAGGCCTTTTTCCTTCAGATAAACCGGCAGCTGCTCGGCCAGAAACGCCGGACGGAAATACAGCGGCTTGGGGTCGGACTGCGCGCGCCTGATCAGCGTGTCCTCTTCCTCGCGGGTGGTGGTCTGGATGTAAAGGATCAGCGTGTGCTCGGCCAGCAGTTCGACCACGCCGGGTTCGCCCAGCTCGCACAGGCTGCCGCCGACGTCGTTGACGAAGTGCGGGTAGCCGTAGATTTCCTGGCCCTTGCGGATGAACCCCGGAACGTCGCGCATGGCGGCGATTTCGGCGTCGCGATACGCGGCCTGGCGGCGCGAGAACTCGTCCAGCGGCAGCCCGCCCCACTCCGGCCCGCCGAGCTTGCCGACGAAAGTGAGCACCGGCCCCAGGTCGTGGATCTTGATGTTGTTCTTGATGTCGATCCAGTCGCGCCGCAGCAGGTCGCGCAGAAATGGCACCTGCATCGCCTGCTGCTTGATGATGTCGAGAATCGGCTCGTCGAGGTAGCGCGTGCCGATGCGGTAGTCGCCTGAAAAGTGAAACCAGTCGTGGCCGCGCAGCATGCTTGAAATATGCGTCTTGCCAACGCCGGACATGCCGAGCAGGGTAATGCGCTTGGTCGGCCAGGCGCGGAAGGATTCGGGTGTGAAATGCATGGTTCGGGTTTCCTGAAGTTAACGCGAAGCCTACCGAAAAGCCATCCAATTAAAAAGGGCACTTCCCGGACACCCCGTTCGATCGGGGCATAATCGCCCTCTCGACATCATACGCAACCTGACCATGGCCTCCTCCCACCTGCCCATCCTGTCGCTGCTTGAAACCCGCGTCCTCGGCGTGCTGTGCGAGAAACAGCACACCGTGCCCGACACCTATCCCCTGTCGCTCAACGCTCTGGTGGCTGGCTGCAACCAGAAGACCAGCCGGCATCCGATCATCGAGGCCAGCGAAGCCGAGGTGCTGTCCGCCATCGACAGCCTCAAGGGTCCCGCCCTGGTGATCGAAACCAGCGGCGGCCGCGTCACCCGCTACGCCCACAACATGGAACGCGGCCTGCGCCTGCCGTCGCAGTCCATCGCCCTGCTCACCGCGCTGATGCTGCGCGGCCCGCAGACCGCGGGCGAGCTACGCATCAATAGCGAGCGCCTGCACCGCTTCGCCGACATCTCGGCGGTGGAAGGGTTTCTGCAGGAACTGGCCGAGCGCCCGGAAGGCGCGATGGTGGTCGAGCTGCCGCGCCAGCCCGGCTCGCGCGAGAACCGCTGGGCGCATCTGCTCAGCGGCGCGCCCGAGGTCGAGACCGCCCCGGTCGCCCACTCGGCGGCCGGAACGGGCGCGGACGTCGGCATAAGCGAGATCGCCGCGCTCAAGGCCAATGTGGCGCGGCTGGAAACCGAAGTCGATGCCCTCAAACGCCTGGTCGGAAAGCTGTGCGCCGAGCTCGGGGTCGCGGACTGAAGGGATCGTTCAGAAGGCCTGCCTGCCGCAGGGTCTGGCCGCCATGAACCGGCCCGACCTGCGACGGGCTATTTTTTGATCCGGGATTTGGCGGATTCGATCGCCTCGCCGATGGCCTCCCAGGCCAACTCGACGCCGGCCTTCAAATCCTGCCAGGCGCCCTCACCCGCGTCGCGAAGAGAATCCAGCTTGGCCCGGGCCTCGTCCTGCCTGGCCCGCAATGCCTCGATCTGCTTGTGGTAAGCGTCGCGCGCCTCGGCTTCGACATGCTCGGCCCGTTCTTCAAGGGCGTCGATTTCAGCCTTCCCCTTGTCCAGCAGGGAATGCATCTTGCGAACATATTCATCCCTTGTGCTCATAACCGTCTCCTTTGAAATGTGATGAATGTACTCCATCGAATGCTCAAGCCCGCCTAAATAAGCATGGACGTTGCCGATAATGCCACGCCCTGGCCGAATCCACGCGGTATCGAACGGCACGAAGGGCATCCGGCCCTCCAGGATTCGGGCACGGCGCCGAAGTCTCCCGGCAAGGCATTTTAACGGCGGCTTTTATCGGCCTGCCAGCCGTCGGTGAGGGTTTTCATGAAGACGACGATGTCGTCGATCTCACCTTCCGTCAGTCCCAGATTGCCCAGCTCGTCGTCATTGACGTTGGCGCCCACCTCCGGCGCCGGCCAGCATTTCCGCTTCAACGCGGCGTCTTCGGCAACCAGGCTTTCCTTGCACCGCGGCTTGCTGTCGCGGTCGTTGTAGAACACCACGGTGCCGCGCAGGGTCCTGAAGTAGCCGTTGTGCATGTACGGGCCGGTCAGCTCGATGTTGCGCAGGGTCGGCACCTTGAACTTGCCGTCCTCGGAACGCTTGTCGACAACGGCCCCCAGCCCGGGATCGACCCACTGCGCGCCGGCCGGATTGAACTGGCCAGGCAGCGCGTAGAAAGGATTGCCGGGATTGCGGGGCACCCCCAGGTTGTCATAGGTGAAGTCGGTGAACAGCGGCGGCTCACCCCCGGGGCCCGGCTTGCTGGGATGGCAGGCCGCGCAGTTGCCCTTGTCCTCGGCCTCGAACAGCCGCAGGCCGCGTAGTTCCTGCTTCGTCAGCTTCGCCTTGCCGGCAAGCCAGGCGTCGTATTTGGACGAGAATGGGCTGAACAGGGGGGTGCGCTCGAACGCGGCCAGGGCTTCGGCGATACGCTCGTAGGCCTGCTCGGTGTCGTCAAGCGCGCCCTTGCCGAAAACCTGCTCGAACTTCTGGCTGTAGGCTGCCCGGCGCACTTTCTCCACCACGCTTTGCTTGTCCGGGTTGGCCATTTCCAGGGGATTGAGGAAGGGGCCCTTGGCCTGCTCCTCCAGGGTGGCGGCGCGGCCGTCGAGAAACTGTCCGCCGACATACAGGCCTTCCTCCTTGTCGAAATTAAAATTCGGACTGAATGCCGAATACATGGCGGTCGGCGCGTTGCGGTTGCCGGCGCGGCCCGGCAAGACCCCCTTTGAAACCGGCAGCCGGCGGTCGGGGTCGGCGAACGCCGCATTCGGGGCGTGGCAGGTGGCGCAGGACTGCCCTGCGGGAGAAGACAGGACGGGGTCGAAGAACAGCGCTTGGCCCAGCAGCGCCTTCGCTGCCTGCTGGTTGCCCGCCAGTTTGTCGGCCAGCGCAGGAAGGGCCATCGCGGCAGCCAAGGCGCTGCCCAGAAACGTGTTTTTCAGCATGGTTACATCTCGAATTTCAGAATTTCATCGGGGTTCACGGGCCAGGAACCATTAAATCATTTCATTTTAAATCCGGCCACAACCCGGGGTGCATCGGCATCCCATCCTGCAGGATGATATCCCGCCAAACGCTCGAATCCGATTCCCGCGCAAGCCGGGGAGGCGTGGTTCCCGGCCACGCAAATAAAAAAGGGGCGCCCTGCAGAGCGCCCCGGTTTCCCTCGGAGAAAGGATGGTTTACAGGTTGTAGGCCCGCTCGCCGTGGCTGGCGGTATCGAGGCCTTCGCGTTCCTGTTCCTCGGCCACGCGCAGACCCATGGTCATGTCGATCAGCTTGAAGACCACGAAGCTGACCACGCCCGACCAGACGATGGTGATGAGCACGCCGGTGGCCTGCGTCATGACCTGGCCGGCCATCGAGTAGTCGTCCACCCCGACGCCGCCCAGTGCCGGCGACACGAAGATACCGGTGCCGATGGCGCCGATGATGCCGCCAATGCCGTGGATGCCGAACACGTCGAGCGAGTCGTCATAGCCCAGCGCCTTCTTCAGGCCGGTGACGCCCCACAGGCAGACCACGCCGGCCACTGCGCCGAGCACGATGCCGCCCATGGTGCCGACCAGGCCCGCAGCCGGGGTGATCGCGACCAGGCCAGCCACGACGCCGGATGCCAGACCCAGCATGGAGGGCTTGCCGCGCAGCATCCATTCGGCCAGCATCCAGGACAGGCCCGCAGCCGCCGTCGCGAGGATGGTGTTGATGAAGGCCAGCGCAGCGCCGCCGGTGGCTTCGAGGTTGGAGCCGGCGTTGAAGCCGAACCAGCCCACCCACAGCAGCGAGGCGCCGATCATGGTCATCGGCAGGCTGTGCGGCGGCATCGCGTCGCGGCCGTAGCCGATGCGCTTGCCCAGCACGATGGCGCCGACCAGCGCGGCGATACCGGCGTTGATGTGCACCACGGTGCCGCCCGCGAAGTCGAGGTCGCCCGCTTCGAACAGGTAGCCGCCGGTTGCCCACACCATGTGCGCGATCGGCAGGTAGGAGAAGGTGAACCACAGCGCGCCGAATACCAGCAGCGCGGAGAACTTCACCCGCTCGGCCAGGCCGCCGACGATCAGCGCCACGGTGATGGCGGCGAAGGTCAGCTGGAACGCGACGAAGATGAGTTCCGGAATCACCACGCCGTCGGTGAAGGTCGCCGCCGTGCTGTCGCCGGTGATGCCGGCGAGGAACATCTTCGACAGATCGCCGATCGCCCAGTTCATGCCGCCGCCGTCGCCGAACGCCAGCGAGTAGCCGTACACCGCCCACAGGATCGAGATCAGGCAGAAGATCGCCATCACCTGGGTCAGCACCGACAGCATGTTCTTGGCGCGCACCAGACCGCCGTAGAACAGTGCCACGCCCGGGATGATCATCAGGATGACCAGCAGGGTGGACAGCATCATCCAGGTGGTGTCGCCCTTGTCAGGCACCGGCGCGGCGGCTTCTTCAGCCGGCGCGGCTTCAGCGGCAACCGGCGCTGCCGCATCGACTGCAACCGCCTCCACCGTTTCGACCACCGCGGTTTCTTCCACCGGGGCGGCAGCGTCCTGCGCCAGCGTCATGCCGGGAGACAACAGGGCAAACATCAGGCCCAACGAAGCAAATAGCTTTTTCATGTTCATGCTCCTCAAAGAGCGTCGGGGCCGGATTCGCCCGTGCGGATACGCACGACCTGTTCCAGGCTGGTGACAAAAATCTTGCCGTCGCCGATCTTGCCGGTGTTGGCGGCCTTCTCGATGGCCTCGATCACGCGCTCCAGCAACTCGGCCTTGATGGCGACTTCAACTTTGACCTTGG
>JAUPLV010000218.1 GCA_030836725.1 Pseudomonadota bacterium
GAAATCGAGGTGGTAGCGCGGATAGGGGAGCGTCCCGATCGCCGCCCTCGCCCCGGGGCTCAACTCATGCTGGCCGTTCACACACACGCGCTGGATGCGCTGATGGAGCGGGTTCTTCAACCGGAAAGCCGGGACCTCGCGCATGTCGTCATATCCCTCGATGCGCAGATCGATAGCAAGTTCGTCGGACCAGGGCAGGATTTCCACGGGGTAATAGGCTTTTGATCCCTGCGCGCGTTTTGGCGCGCAGCTGTGAAAGAACGGGCAGCGGTTGGGCTTCTCGCACTGGTCACCAGTATCGATCGGGGGCTCCTTGTCCGCGAGGGTGTTTCTTGCGGCTTCCACCCAGCCTGGGATCTGCGATTCAAAGCTACGTGTGGCGACGGTCACGTCGACGTGCTTCAAAAGGCCGTCGTAGTTGCCAGCGCCCCGGTAGGTGAAGGATTTGTCGATGACAGCGACCTCGACGCGCGTGACCGGAATGCCGGCCTTTCGTGCTACCCAGGCCTGGATCGCGGCATCG
Organism: Pseudomonadota bacterium; assembly: GCA_030836725.1. Lineage (GTDB taxonomy): Bacteria > Pseudomonadota > Gammaproteobacteria > Burkholderiales > Thiobacillaceae > Thiobacillus. The sequence continues at coordinate 524 of JAUPLV010000218.1, forward strand.
TCCAAATAATTGGGTTTGACCTCGGTGGCGAATTTGACCTCGACCATGCGATAACCGCCGCCGTCTGGCAGCAGCAAGTCAGCACGCGCCAGCACGCCCTCGGCCTCGAAGGTGGCTTCGAAGACCGGGCGCGGCGCACCGGAGAGGACCCGTTTTGTCTCTGCGAGTTGCTGTGCTCCGGAAGGCGCATCGATCAGCACGCCGTCCGGGTAGAAGGTGCGGGCGAGTTCCCCCATCTGATTGCCGATGTCGAATTGCCTTTGCATGGCGGAATCGATTTCGGCGAGCTGGGGGCGATAGGTATGCAGCCACAGGCGGCGGGGACATTGCCTCTGGTACTGGATGCGCGACTTGGACAATCCACTCATGTCTGGCCTTGATCCGGTTAGATGAAACCGACGGCCTTGCGGCTGTCTTTCTTGAGGCTGCACTCCGCTTCCAGCGCGGCGATCAACTCCGGAACGCTGCCGATCGGACGGAAACGGTGCTGACGGGTAACGGCCGCGAAATCGCCCGGCGTCAGGGTGACGATCCGTTCGACTGCGGTGCGGGCGGAGGTATCCGGAGCAGGCAGGCCGAGCGACTCGCGGTGCACCTCGAACAGGTTCCACGCCTGGGCAGGGCGCAGGTAGCCGAATTTCACTTTGAGGTCGAAGCGACGCAGCGCCGCCTGGTCGAGGCCATCCATCAGGTTGGTCGAGGCGATGAACACCCCGGCGTAGGCCTCCATCTGCGTCAGCATCTCGTTGACCGCAGTCACCTCCCACGAGCGCTGGGCGCGCGTGCGGTCCTGCAGGAAGCTGTCCACCTCATCGAGCAGAAGCACGGCGCCGTCGGCTTCGGCCTCGCGGAATACGCGTGCCAGGTTGCGTTCAGTCTGCCCCACGTAGGGCGAGACGATGTCCGACACCCGCTTGGCGTGCAGCGGCACGTCGAGTTGCGTGGCAAGCCAGCGGCCGAAGGCGGTTTTGCCGGTGCCGGGCGGGCCATAGAGGCAGATGCGGCCAGTTTTGGCCTGCACGATCCCGGCGGATACCTGCGCGAGGTCCACGTCGGCGGCGATGTGGCGGGGGTCGTAGCTCGCCGGCAGCGCGGCTGTCTCGCCGGTCGTCAATCCGCCGTGGCCCTGCGCCTCCAGCGTGCTCTCGATCAACTGCTCGAGGACGGCGCTGGTGCGGTTCGCCGGCAGGACGTCCTGGATGGTGCGCACCACGCGGGCCGCGCGCCGCACGACCGCAGGCGCCAGCCCGCGCGCCTCGACCAGGCGGTTGCGGGTCGTGGCGTCGATCAGGTCACCGCACGCCTCATCGAGCAGGCGCTCGCGCTGGCGACCGCAAAGCAGTGGCATTTCGAGCACGATATCGAAACGGCGCAGGAAGGCGGGATCCATGCATTCGACGTTGTTCGAAAGCCAGATGACGGGCGCCGTATTGGTCTCGAGCAGGCGATTCATCCAGGCCTTTTGCGAGCGCGCCGAGCCTTTCTCGCGAAGATGAGTCCATCCGCCGTCGAACACATCCTCGGCCTCGTCGAACAGGATCAGCGCGCGGCGCTGGCGCAGCATGCTCTGGCCTGAGCGAAGCGCGCGCAGGCGGCCGTAGCCGTTGATGCCGTCGCCGGACTCGTTCTGCGACGAAATCTCGAAAAGATCGCAGCCCAGCTCCCTGGCCAGCGCGAGCGCGAGCTGGGTCTTGCCCGTCCCGGGCGCGCCGTGGATGAACACGTTGACCCCGCGCGCCTTGCCGTCGATGGAGCGTGCGAGGTAGGGCTGCAGCACGTCGAGCGTCGATTTGATGTGGGCGAAATCATCGAGGCCGAGCTCGGCCGGCGCGGCCGGGGCGATCACGTCGCGCAGCAGCACGAAGGGGTCGCCGTCCACGTAGCGCAGGCGATCGGAGGTTTCGTCGGACAGCATGTCAAGCTTAGTGACCAGGGCGCGCGCCGCCCTCATGTCCACCTTGATGAAACCCGATTCGCACAGGCCGGACTTCGGCATAACGCTGTTCCGGATGTCATCGCGGTCGATGTCGAGGACGCCGCTCAGCACGTCGATCAGCTTGGCGGTTGTGACGTTCTCGATCGAACTGCACGCAGTTTCGAGGCGCGGATCTGTGTCCATCAGCACCGTGAAGGCGGTCACCGCCTCGTCGGCCTTGCTCCAGCCCATCAACTCGCTGTAGCGCGCAATGTTGCGGGCCAGGATCGCAGGCAGCGCCGCCGAGTTTCGGCGACGCTCCGCCTGGGCGTGCTTCTTGCGCAACTCCGTCATCGTGGCCTTCATGTCGAACTGCTCGTTGGCGGGTGGGAGGCCGAGGTAGTGCGCCAGATGGTCGTTCGCGTAGCCGAAGGACGAAATGAACCCACGGCTCCCGCCAAGCGGAACGAACAGGCGAAGGATCCACAGGCGGATCAGCGCCTCGTAGGATTTGTCGGACCCTTCGGACGCGGGGAAGGCTGGTTTTTTTTTCATGCGCATCTTGATGGTCATCGTGGTGATCTCCGGGTGTTTGTTGGCATTGTCGACACGCCGTCGACAACATGGGTCGACGGTCTGCGCGGCCGGCACCGGTGAACCCCCAAACGGGGATTACCGGATGGCTGTCGACTGTTAAGGTCGAACTTCCGCGACCCTTTCACTGAAACGAGTCCCACCTTTGATAAGGTGATCACTCCGATCGATTACCCCGATCTCGTACCCGAGGAACTTCAACCCGAGGTGAGGAGGGGCTTCCACCACCATGAGGGATTCGTTATCCGAATCGATCAACTCATCCCGCAACTTCATCAACAACTCACCGAGACGGTTTTCACCACGGAACCCGTCTCCATCCGGAACCACACCCCAGAACGGCGACTTCACGCTACACGCTTCGATTTTCGAAATCGA
>JAUPLV010000084.1 GCA_030836725.1 Pseudomonadota bacterium
GTATCCCTAGGGGCAAGGGAGAGGGAGTAAAGGTGAGATGCGGCCCGCACACCGGACAGGCGATCGGCTCGGCATGAAAACGCCGATCGAGCGGATTCTCATATTCGCGCCGGCAATCCGGGCACAGCGCGAAGTCGCGCATCGCGGTATTCGGGCGGTCGTAGGGCAGGGCGGTGATCAGGGTGTAGCGCGGCCCGCACTGGGTGCAGTTGATGAAGGGATAGCGGTAACGGCGGTTGGCCGGCTCGTGCAGTTCGGCCAGGCAGTCGGCGCAGACGAAGCCGTCGGGCGGCAGATGCACGGAACATGCATTGGCCATTTTTGACGATGCATTGTTCAGGCAGGCATGATTTGATGCTGTGCTGTCGAGGATGGCAAACGCTGCGGCGTGTTCGGGTTCGCAGTCGGCGATCACAAGCGGGCCAGGGGCGGATAGCGGCGGCGCTTCGTTCAGCAGCGCGCCGCTGAAAATCTGGAGTTGCTCGGGTTCGCCCTCGGCGTGGATTTCCACCGCGCCGTCGACATTGCGCACCCAGCCGGTGATGTTGTGCTGATGCGCCACGCGATAGACGAAGGGCCGGAAGCCCACACCCTGCACCCGGCCGCTGATCGAAATACGCTGCGCGACGCGCTCAGGCATCGACGGCCACGCGCACGCCGCCCGCCCACCAGATGCGGCAGGCGCCTTCGTCCGACACCATGCAGGGGCCGACCGGGTTGCGCGGCGTGCAGGCACGGCCGTAGATGCGGCACTGGTTGGGATAGATCTTGCCCAGCACCACCTGCGCGCAATCGCAGCCGGGCGGCATTTCTCCGGCGCGGCGGCGGCCGGGATCGGCGTGGTCGGGGAACAGCAGGCGGGCGTCGTGTTTCGCATACGCGGGTTTCAGCGCGTAGCCCGAGTTGGGGATGACGCCGATGCCGCGCCAGTTGGCGTCGACGATATCCAGCGTGCCGGCAAGCATGCGGCGCGCGGTGGGGTTGCCGCCCGGATGCGCGACTTCGCGGTAGCAGTTGTCGAGGAATCGCTCGCCGCTTTTCAGCTGGCGCAGCGTGGAATAGAAGGCGGCGAGCAGGGATTCCGGCGCGAATCCGGCGACCGCGGCGGGAATGCCGTGCCGCTCGACGACGAAGCTCCATTCCTCCGGTCCCATCACGGTGGAGACGTGGCCGGGCGCGACCAGGGCGTCGAAGCCGGGGCTGCCGGAATTCAACAACATGGCGACCGCCGGCCAGGTCAGGCGGCCGGACAGCAGGATGCTGAGATTGTCGAGCGGCTTGCCCTCTCCCCCAGCCCCTCTCCCGCTTGCGGGAGAGGGGGGCACTATTTCGGCAAGCATCGCGGCGAGGGGGGCGGTAGTCGTCTCGAAACCGGCGGCGAAGAACACCACCGGGCGATCCGGATTCTCCAGCGCGATCCTGCGCGCATCGAGCGGACTGGCGATCGGCCGCACATCGGCGCCGACGGCCTGAGCCTCGGCCAGCGAGCGCACCTCGCCTTTCCTCACGTTGACCGGCACTCGCAGCATGTCGCCGTAGGCGACCAGGATGACCTTGTCCTGCAGCGCCAGCTGCATCGCCTGGTAGACATCCTCTTCCGGACACACGCACACCGGGCAGCCGGGGCCGGGCACCAGTTCGAGCCATGTCGGCAGCGCGCCGCGCAGGCCGGCGTGGGTGATCGAGCGTTCGTGGCCGCCGCACACGTTCATGATCTTGACCGTGCGGTCGAATTCGAGGGCGTGGATTTTCTCCAGCCAGGCGCGGGCGTCGTCCATCAAGCGGTGACGCTGTGATATTTCATGCCGTCGCCCTGGATCGCGGGACGGCGCGACTGGCCGATGGCCACCCGGGCGCGCTGGGCGGCGAGCTGCGCGCGCAGCCAGGTCAGCCACGCGCCCATCCCCAGATCCTTGCGCGCCGACAGCCGCATCACCGGCGCCGGATTGGTCAGGTTGCGCAGATGCGCTTCGGCCTTGTCGGGATCGAAGTCGTCGAGCACGGCCAGCAGGTCGGTCTTGGTCAGCAGCATGGCGTCGGCGGCGCGGAACATCACCGGGTATTTCGCCGGCTTGTCGTCGCCCTCGGTGACCGAGAGCAGGGTGACGTTGAGGTGCTGGCCGAGGTCGAAGCTGGCCGGGCAGACCAGGTTGCCGACGTTCTCGATGAACAGCAGGTCGACGCCGTCGAGGTTCATTTGGTGCAGCGCGTCGTGCACCAGATGCGCGTCGAGGTGGCAGGCGGTGCCGGTGACAATCTGGTGCGCCTGCACCCCCTTGGCGCGGATGCGCTCGGCGTCGTTCTCGGTTTCCAGGTCGCCCTCGATCACGGCGGTGGTGAATTCGTTTTTCAGCGCGACGAGCGTGGCTTCGAGCAGCGCGGTTTTGCCGGATCCGGGCGACGACATCAGGTTGATGGCGAGGATGCCGCGTTTGTCGAAATGCTCGCGGTTGTGCGCGGCCTGGTCGTCGTTCTTTGCCAGCAGGCCTTTCAGCACGGAGACTGCGGTCGCGCCCTTGGCGACGGGCTTGAACGCGAGGTGCTTGTTGCCGGGAGTGAGGTTGCAGCCGCAGGTATCACACATGGGTTAGATATCCGGAACGTTTAAGGTAAGGGGCGCGCTTTAGCGCGTCCCGCTTGACCGCAGTGTTGGCGTGGTGATCACTTGAGTTTGGCTCCGCAACGCGAACACTGGGCTGGATTTAAATCGACCCCGCGCTCAGTTCCAAATGAACTAGGGCCAAGCTGAGCCCAACCGGACATTGGAACCTCACCGCAAGCGGGACAGTGATAGAGCGCCCGGACTATGAACACAAGGCGGGCGATCGAAGCAATAAATAGAACGACTGCAAGCAAGAATAACCACCACTCTTCTTGCGAAGACTGGCCCGTAACTTCGCCTACGACCAAACCACCGACAACTGATGCAACGAGAAGCAATAGCCAAGGCTTTGCCACGGCCCATATTTGTTTTCTCCTCCGTTGGAACTCCTGCACGGTGTCTGTGGATGGGGGCATTGTAACTATGGATTAGGGGTCAAAGACGGTGCGGTTTCGAGTTCGACGCTTTCTAGCAGGAGTTCGTCACCGGAGAGGATCTGGGTGTGCCAGTCGCCGCAGGCGCCGCAGATCAGGCGATTCATCGTGGCCTCGGTCTCGGCGCCGCAGGTCTGGCAGCGTACCTGGATCGGTGCATGGCTGAATTCGAGTTGGGCGTGTTCCATGCGGCCGCCGGCGGCGGCGAGGGGAAAGGCGCTCGCCAGCAGTTCGGGCACGATGCCGGCGAGCGGGCCGATGCGCACGTGGATGGATGTGGCACGCCATGCATCGGATGACGATGCATCATTATCGTGGTGCGCCCGATGCCGATCGATCACGGCATCCACCTGTTCGACCAGCGCCTGGGCGACGGCGAGTTCATGCACCCCCCACCTCCTGGGCTTGGCCCTCCAGGATCCGGTCGAGCAGTTCCCAGGTGGTGCGAGCGTCCGTCTCGGCGATTTTCTGGATGGCGTAGCCGACGTGCACCATGACGAAGTCGCCGACAACGGGCGGCTCGTCCTGCATCATGAACAGGCTGACATCGCGCCACACGCCCTTGGCCTGGCAGCGGGCGGTATAGCCGTCGATCGATTCGATCTGCATGGGAACGGCAAGGCACATGAGCGGCAATCAGTAACTACACTCGAACCAGTATATGTGATTTGCCGAGTCTGCGTCCGATCAGGAATATTACAAAATAATTATGGATAATCAGATGCTTGAGCGAATTACCTGGTTGTTATTCGACTACCGTGCTGCTAGATTGAATCGATGAAAACGCTCGTGCTCGGCATCGGCAACACCCTGCTCACCGACGAAGGCATAGGCATTCATGTCTTGCAGGCACTCGAATCCAGGCTGGCTGATTTTTCCGATGTCAGCCTGCTCGATGGCGGTACACTTTCCTTCACCCTGGCGGGTCCGATCGAGGACGCCGATGCGCTGATCGTCGTCGATGCCGCCAATATCAAGACCAGACCGGGTGAATGGACCTTGCTGAAAGGGGAGGAAATGGACGCATTCCTGATGGGCAACCGCAAGGCCACGGTGCACGAAGTCGGGCTGACCGATCTGCGCGCCATCGCGTTGCTGGCCGGTCACTGGCCGGAAAAGCGGGCGATGCTGGCGATCCAGCCCGATGTCGTCGACTGGGGCGAATTCCCCACCCCGGCGGTTGCCGCGGCCATCCCGCCCGCCTGCGAAGCGATCCAGGCACTGATCCGGGAATGGCAGCATGACGCTTGACGTCATTCCCATCCACGTCCTCACTCAAGCACCGGGCGAACCCGGACTGACCGGCAATGCGCCGCCGCTGCTCCGTGAACTGGCCGAGCAGGTGAGTCGCTTGCTCAAAACCGGCGAGCCATCCGCCATCGATCTGTCCGCTTTGCCGTTGACCCCCGCCGATCTCGACTGGCTGCGCGAAAAACTCGGCAGCGGCGAAATCAGCGTCACCCTGCAGGCCAATGGCGAATCCACTCTGAACGAGACCGCCTGCCCCGGTATCTGGTGGGTGACGCATCGCAACGAACAGGGCGCGATCGCCTCGCAGTTCATCGAAGTGACCTTCGTGCCCGAACTGGTGAAGGCCCATCCGCAGGACGTCGAAATCGGACGGGAACAGCTTGAGTTAATGATTTCCGACCTCTAAGGTGGATTGATTACACGCACGTTTTGGTCTTGATGTTTTACTTCGGGAGGCAGGCATCATGCAGGGACCTTTGATCGACACGCTGGTACGGCAAGGCGTCAGCCGCCGCACTTTCCTCAAGTACTGCGCCACCCTGGCATCGATGATGGCCTTGCCGCCGGCGGCCGGGCGTGCCATGGCCGAGGCGATGGCCGCGGCCCGCCGGCCGTCGGTGATCTGGCTGCCGTTCCAGGAATGCACCGGTTGCACCGAGTCGATCACGCGTTCGCACTCGCCGACGCTGGAAGGCATGATCTTCGACATGATCTCGCTCGACTATCAGGAAACCCTGATGGCCGCCGCCGGCCACCAGGCCGAGGAAGCGCGGCAAACCGCGATGAAGGAGAACCATGGCAAATATCTCCTCATTGTCGACGGCTCGATCCCGCTGGGGCTCGACGGCGCCTATTCCTGCATCGGCGGGCGCTCCAATGTGGACATCCTGAAAGAAGCCGCCGCGGGCGCGGCTGCCATCGTCGCCATGGGTTCCTGCGCCTCCTTCGGCGGCATTCCGAAAGCCAACCCGAACCCGACCGGCGCGGTGTCGGTATCCGACATCATCAAGGACAAGCCCATCGTCAACATTCCCGGCTGCCCGCCCATCCCGGTGGTAATGACCGGGGTGCTCGCGCATTACCTTACCTTCGGCAGCCTGCCGGAACTCGACGACAAGGGCCGGCCCAAGGCCTTCTTCGGCGAAACCATCCACGACCGCTGCTATCGCCGCCCGTTCTATGACCAGGGCAAATTCGCCAAAACCTTCGACGACGAGGGCGCGCGCCGTGGCTGGTGCCTGTTCGAACTTGGCTGCAAGGGGCCGGTGACCCACAACGCCTGCGCCACGACGAAATGGAACGGCGGCACTTCCTGGCCGGTGGAATCCGGCCATGGTTGCCTCGGCTGCTCGGAACCCGATTTCTGGGATGCCGGCGGCTTCTACAAGGCTTTGTCGATGCCGGCCGACCCGCTCAAGATTGCCGGTGTCGCCGCGGTGGCGGGTGCGGCGATAGGTGTAGGGGTCAGTTTCAGCAACCGCGCCAGGAAAGGCGCTGCCAAGTCGGCGCACGAAACCACCACCCTGGCCGATCTGGAGAAATGAGCATGAACGAACTGCAATTTCTGACCTGGGTGCGCGGTCCGGGACTCGACATCGCGACAGGGATTTTTCTGCTGGGCGTCTTGTGGCGGCTGATCGAAATCTACTCGCTTGGCCGCAAGCAGGATTTGTCCGCGCCGCGTCATACGCCGGGTGCATCGGGCCTGAATACCGTGTTCCGGCGGTCGGTTCCGCCGCCCGGCATGCTGAAGCATTCGCCGGTCAGCTATATCGGCGGCTACATTTTCCACATGGGTCTCGCGATCATCGTGTTCGGTTTCGCGCCGCACATCCTGCTGATCGGGAATCTCACCGGCCTGTCCTGGCCCGGCCTGCCCTCGCAGTTCGTCGACCTGGCCGCGGTGGTGACGATGGCGGCGATGGTGGTGGTGCTGGTCGACCGCATCAACAAACCGGTCAAGCGCTTTCTCAGCACCTTCGAGGACTGGTTCACCTGGGCTGCGACCTTCGTGCCGGTGCTGACCGGCTGGCTGGCGGTACAGCATCTGCTTCTGCCCTATACGCTGATGCTGGCGCTGCACATTCTCTCCGTGGAAATCCTGCTGATCGTGCTGCCGTTCACCAAACTGTTCCATGTCTTCACGCTGTTCGGCTCGCGCTGGTACAACGGCAGGATCAATGGGCATAAGGGAGTTCCGGTATGAGCGCCAGGCTTTTTCCCCTCCCCCACGAGGGGGGAGGGTGCCCGCAGGGCGGGAGAGGGTGGGGCCGGCAAAGCCGGCCATGCGGCCATAGCGAACACCACGAATACGCCAAGGCCCACCCTCTGATGGAACCCCTAACCAATCGACTAAGCCCGCAGGCGGGCAAGTCGCTGGTAATCCCCAACCCCTCTTCCCTTATGTCCCGCAGGGACGGTATCCCGTGGGGCAAGGGAGAGGGGCTTAAAAGCAAGGAGTCCACAGCATGAGCGCGTCGCTCGAAAAAGGCATCCGCGTCCTCAAGGAAGTCATCGACGCGCCCATCGCCAGCTACTTCGAAAGCTGCGTGCATTGCGGCCTGTGCGCCGAGGCCTGCCTGTTCTACACGGAAACCGGCGACCCCAAGTACACGCCGATCCACAAGCTGGAGCCGCTGCGTCGCATCTACGAACAGGAATACACGCTGCTGGGACGGCTGAAGAAAATGGTCGGCCTGTCCAGGGCCGTGACCGACGATGAACTCGACCAGTGGCAGGAGCTGGTCTACAACAGCTGCACGCTGTGCGGCCGCTGTTCCGCCGTCTGCCCGGTCGGCAACGACATCGTCTACATGGTGCGCAAGTTCCGCGAGGGCATGTCGGCCTCCGGCCACGCGCCCGAAGGCATCAAGGGCGCGGTCAACCGCACCGTCACCGTCGGCAGTCCGATGAACGTCAAGCTGCCCGCGGTGCAGGCGCAGATGAAGCACGTGGAAGAGGACTACGGCATCCCGATTCCGCTCGATGCCGAAGGCGCCGAGTACATGGTGCTGCTGTCGTCGATGGAAATCATGAACTTCCCGGAATACCTGGGGGCCGTCGCCAAGATCATGCATCAGGCCGGCAAGCGCTGGACGCTGTGCTCGACCGCCTTCGAGGCGACCAACGCCGGCATCCAGATCGGCAACTCGGACCTGGCGAGAGTGATCGTCTCGCGCATCGTCGAGGGGGCGGAAAAGCTCAAGGTGAAGACCGTGATCAGCCCCGAGTGCGGCCACGCCTACACCGCGCTGCGCTGGGAAGGCGCCAACCTGATCGGGCGGCCGTTCGGTTTCGAGGTCAAGCACATCATCGAAGTGCTGGGCGAATTCCAGCAGCAGGGACTGTTGAAGACCGAGGGCTTCGAGACCGACAAGCTGACCTTCCACGACCCCTGCCAGCTGGCGCGGCGCGGCGGCGTGATCCAGCAGCAGCGCTCGCTGATGAACCAGGTGGCGAAGAACTTCGTCGAGATGCCGGATGCCGGCTACATGAACTGGTGCTGCGGGGGCGGCGGCGGCGCATCGGCCATCGAGGAAGGCGAGGCGCTGCGGCTGGAAGCCTTCAAGAAGAAGAAATCCCAGCTCGATACGGTCAAGCCGGACCGTCTGGTCACCGCCTGCGCCAACTGCCGCATCGTGCTGGAAGAAGGTCTGGAGCACTACCAGATGCCGATTCCGGTCATCGGCCTGACCGAATTGATCGCCGAACATATCCCGGAAAAATCGCCACAAGCGGCCGCCAAGCCGGAAGGAGCCTGACCTCATGACCACAGCACAACGCATCGTCGTTGACCCCATCACCCGCATCGAGGGCCACCTGCGCATCGAGGCCGAAACCGATGCCGACGGCAAGATCACCCACGCGTATTCCGCCGGCACCATGGTGCGCGGCATCGAGATCATCCTGCGCGGGCGCGACCCGCGCGACGCCTGGGCCTTCGCCCAGCGCATCTGCGGCGTCTGCACCCTGGTGCACGGCATCGCCTCGGTGCGCTCGGTGGAGGACGCGCTGCATCGCGCCATCCCCGCCTACAGCATTCCGCGGAACGCGGAACTGATTCGCAACCTGATGATCGCGGCGCAATACGTGCATGACCATGTGATGCACTTCTATCATCTGCACGCGCTCGACTGGGTCGATGTGGTATCGGCGCTGAAGGCCGACCCCAAGGCCACCTCGGCGCTGGCGCAATCGATTTCCGGCTATTCGAAGTCGTCGCCGGGTTACTTCGCCGATGCGCAGAAGCGGGTGAAAACCTTCGTCGAACAGGGCCAGCTCGGCATTTTCGCCAACGCCTACTGGGGCCATCCCGCCTACAAGCTGCCGCCGGAAGCCAACCTGATGGCGGTGGCGCATTACCTCGATGCGCTTGCCTGGCAGCGCGACGTGGTCAAGCTGCACACCATCTTCGGCGGCAAGAACCCGCACCCCAACTTCGTGGTGGGCGGCGTGCCCTCGGCCATATCGGTGCAGACCGGGGCCGGTCCGGGAAAGGGGCCGCACTATCGCGGCGGCCAGGATGCCACCGCGCTCAACATGGTCGGCCTGCAGACGGTGCAGAACGTCATCCGCCAGATGCGCGAATTCGTCGATCAGGTTTACGTGCCGGACACCCTGGCGATCGCCGGGTTCTACAAGGACTGGGGCGGGCGCGGCGAGGGCCTGGGCAACTTCCTGTCGTTCGGCGACCTGCCATCGAAAAGTTTCTGGGATACCGATTCCTATCTCATCCCGCGCGGCGTCATTCTCAACCGCGACCTGTCGACCATCCATCCCATCGACCTGGATGCCGACAACGAGATTCAGGAGTTCGTCAGCCACTCCTGGTACAA
>JAUPLV010000085.1 GCA_030836725.1 Pseudomonadota bacterium
GACACGCCCCGCCTTCTCCAGCGACTGGAAAAAGAAAGCCGACGCGTTTGTGAAACAACACGAGCGCGCGAAGGACGCTTACGCCAAGGAAAAAGGCACGCAGGAAGTGCCCAAAAACTTCCCGTATTCGGCGGAGTTCAGGATCGGCGCGGTCGAGTTGTTCAATCAGCGCAAGGCAGAATTGGCCAAGGCTTTGAAACCGAGCACTCGGTCTGCTGAAACACGGCAAGAAGCCGACGCGCTCGTGATCAAGGAAGTGACCAAAGCGCTGGAAATCGGCAATCTCAAAAGGCTCGAAGAGTGGCTCGAAAAAAACGAGCGCGGGCAGCTGGACGCCAAGAAGAAAGGAAAGGGAAAGTCCGGCGACAAATACGCGCGCCAGGATTACCTGCTGACACTACTCCCAGACTCCTCAATGGATTTCGACAAAGGAGCCAAGGAAGCAGTGTTCGAGGAGCTCCGGGGAGAGGGATACGAGATCTCGGACAAGACGCTCGGTCGGGATATCAAGGCGCTGATCCATCGCGGAAAACTCCAACCTGGCGACCCTGATGACGACAAGAGCGCCAATAAAAATCCCGCTGCCAACGGATGGTACAAAGACCATAAAACGAGCCTGCGGTTCGAGTCGCTCTCCGTGACGGATGCGCTTTCGCTCAGCCTGCTGGAGGGCTTTCTGCAGCCGATCCTGCCGGTCGACACCGTCAAGAAGATCAAGCCGATATTCCAGCAGGCCAGAGAGAAGCTGAAACGGGAAGTCGGCGGTAACAAGCTGGCGCGATGGATAGAACGGGTGGCCGTGGTTTCTCCGACCCAGCCATTTTTGCCCCCGAAGCTGGATGACGCGCTTCTGGCCGAATATCACACGGGCAAGTCGCAAGCGGAGATCAAGAAACTCTGCGACACGGCTTCCGACACGATACGCACGTGCCTCTTCGAAGAGCAGCAGGTCGAGATCCGGTATGTGAAACCGGGCGCCGAACCGAAGTGGCACACCATCAACCCGTTGGGGCTGGTCCAGCGTGATCAGATCACCTACCTGATAGCCACCTTCCCTACCGATCGGAAAAACCCGCCCTCTATTCCGTCATTCGCCTTGCATCGCGTGATCGAGGCCAAGAAAGCGTATCTACCCGCGAAGGCGCCCGAGAATTTCTCACTGCAGGCGCACCTTGCCAGCGGCGCAATGGGATTTTCCGAGAAAGGGAAGATCAAGCTGAAAGCCTGGTTCGAGAAGCGTCTGGGCGACAGTCTGGCCCAGACGAAGCTCTCGGAGGATCAGACCATCCGGGTCACGGAAGACGGCGTTGAATTGACCGCCACGGTCGTCGACAACTGGACCCTGCGCTGGTGGATTCTCTCCAAGACCGGCAGCATCGAAGTGCTTGAACCGGAATACTTGCGCGACGAAATCGCAAGGATCCTGGGCGACGGCGCGGCTCGATACCGCTGACAGTCCTCAGACGCCACCGGAACCATTTTTTGAATCCGGGCCGCAGGAATCGTTGTCTGCAAGAGGAACTTATACGGCCCCGCAGGACCCCGTTCCTGCGCGCTGAACAGAGGCCGCCTCCAGCTTTGCCGCCGCGTTTCCAGGCGCGGCACCGCCGATGCCGACTTCCGGCACGGGCGCATCCCGGACCTGGTTTGGCGTCAGTCGCTCCATTTGTTGTGGCTGCTGTTCCAGCGCTCGCCGCGGGGGTCATCGGCCACGGTGAAACTCACGTTCAGGGTCAGCCATTTGCCCGGGTCGTAAGGCAGGCGGGTGGTGTATTCGCGGCCCTCGAAGCGGTAGCGCACGTCGTAGCCGCTGACCACCTGGCGGAAGTCGTCATGAACCTGGCAGCGTTCGACCTGCCGCGGGCGCGATTCGTAATAGGTGCCGCCCTGATTCATGCGGTCGCCCACCACCGCGCCGGTGGCGGCGCCGACCGCGGCGGCGGCGATTCTGCCGTCGCCCTTGCCGACCGTGGAGCCGATCAGGCCGCCGGCGATGGCGCCGAGAATCGCGCCGCCGGCGTTGTTGCCTTCGCGATAGCCGCGGGTTTCATGGCCGACGGTTTCGGTCCAGCATTCGCGGCGCGGCTCGTTGATCGATTCGTAGACCGGCGTGCTGGCCAGCACTCTGGCGCGGGTGGCGAAGCCATCGCCACTGCCGCGGCCGGCCTGGGCTGCGCCGCTGGCGGCAAGCAGTGCGACGATCAGGGTGGTATTCAGGGTGCGTGCGTTCATTTCGACTCTCCTCGTTGCGGTGAATTCAGCTGGCTTCAGCGACGGCCATTCGAACGGTTGCCCTCTTCAGGGCGATGCTGTTTGCGCCGTTCGTAGCCGTAGCCGTAACCTTCCGGTTCCTCGGACCCGGCTTCGCGCTTGGGGGCGCGATGCCTGGCGTCTTTGGGGGGGGCATCCTTGCTGGCTTCGCGCTGATCGGGGCGAACTTCGCCGCGGTCGCGCTGGGCCACGATGAGCGCGCCTTCACTGAAATCCGGCGCGGCCTGAACCGGGGCGGCCAGAGCCAGTCCCAGTGCCGCCATCCCGAAAATTCCATGTTGCAGTGCATTCATCGTTGTCTCCATTTCCGCGGTTGCAAATGCTTGCTTCCACGCTTCGCAGTCTGGTTGAGGGAGGTAAGCATACTGTTTCACGCGGGGTCGATTTTGTAACAGTATGTAACCGGATGGAGCATGATCGCTGATCCCCGCTGCTATAGTTGGCGGCATGGAAAAAGACCTGATTTACGTGACCGACGACGACCCCGGCATCCGCGAACTGGTCGCCGAATACCTGGCGAGCCAGGGCTACGCGGTCGAGACGGCGGAAGACGCCGCTTCGCTGGATCGTCTGCTCGCCGCCCGGTTGCCCGACCTGCTGGTGCTCGACTGGATGATGCCGGGCGAGGACGGTTTGTCGATCGCCCGCCGCCTGCGCGCGCAACCGGGCTTTCCGCCCATCATCATGCTGTCGGCCAGGGGCGAGGATATCGACCGCATCATCGGCCTCGAAGTCGGCGCCGACGATTACCTGCCGAAGCCATTCAATCCGCGCGAACTGCTGGCGCGCATCCGCGCGGTGATGCGGCGGCAGGGCGGTGCTGCCGCACCGGCGGCGGCAGAACCCACCCGGGTGTTCCATTTCGGCCCGTTCAGCGTCAATCTCGATGCCCGCGCCCTCAGTCGCGACGGCGTTGAAATCACCCTGACCAGCGGCGAATACGAATTGCTGGAAATCTTCGCCACCCACGCCAACCGCGCGCTGTCGCGCGACTGGCTGATGGACCGGTTGCGCGGGTTCGAGCGCGACCCGTTCGACCGCAGCATCGATGTGCGGGTAAACCGCCTGCGCAAGAAAATCGAGGACGACCCCGCCAACCCCGCCTATATCCGCACCCAGCGCGGCCAGGGGTATCTGTTCGTTCCGCAGGGCAAAGGGTGAGACGCCTTACCCGCTCGCTGTTCGCCCGCACCGCGCTGACGCTGGCGCTGGCGTTCGTCGTGTTCCAGGCGGCGGCGTTCTGGGTGGTGACGCGCACCCTGATCATCCCGGTGGCGGAACGCTCGGCCGACGACCTGGCCGGCTTGATCGTGCTGTCGGCGCAAACCTGGGCGGAGCTGCCGCCCGAGACGCGCGCCGCATTCGAGCGCGAACTGGCGCGCCGGCATGGCCTGCGCCTGACCACGGTGGACGTCGGCGCGACCGCGGACGCGCCGCGGTTCGCCTTCCGGAAACAGATCGAGGCTGCGCTGAGCCGCAGGGTGGGGGACGAGGTCGTCCTGAGCGGGGTGCCGGGCAAGGCGGCGGCGTGGCTGGATATCCCGGTCGGCGGGCATGAATTGCGAGTCGGTTTTTTCCCCGATCGCTATGCCGTCAAACCGCCGCTGGCGGCGGTTGCGGTGATTGTGCTGGGCGCTTTTCTCAGCCTGATGACCGCGCTGTTCCTGGTGCGCCGCATTACCGTGCCGCTGGCGCGCGCGTCGCAGGCGGCCAGCCAGGTCGGCGCCGGCGAACTGCCCGAGCCCCTGCCGGAAACCGGCCCCGCCGAACTGGCCGAACTGGCGCGCCGTTTCAACACCATGGCGGCCGAGGTGCGTGCCCTGCTGGACAACCGCACCACCTTGCTGGCGGGCATCTCGCACGATCTGCGCACTCCGATGACGCGCCTGCAGCTCAACCTGGAAATGCTGCGCGACGCCCCCAGCCCGGCGCGGATCGACCGTGCGGTGGCCGACCTTGCCGACATGAACAAGCTGATTTCCGGTTATCTCGAACTGGCGCGCACCACGCAAGCAGAGATGAAAGAACGCTTCGACCTTGCGGGGGTGCTGCGGGAGGTTGCGGCCGGCGCCGGCCTGACGTGGCCGGGCGCGGCGCCGTGCGAGGTCGAGGCGGGCCGTCTGGCGTTGCGGCAAATCGTGACCAACCTGATCCAGAACGCGCAGCGCCACGGCGGCGGTGGCCCGGTCGAACTGGTGCTGGAATGCGCCGATAAACTGGCGCGGGTGATCGTGCGCGATGCCGGTGCGGGCATCCCGGACGATCAGCTGGAAAAAGTGTTCAGGCCGTTTTACCGGCTGGAAGCCTCGCGCTCGCAGGCCACGGGCGGGACCGGGCTGGGGCTGGCGATTGTGCGCCAGCTGGCGGAAACGAACGGATGGAACGTGGTTTTGGCCAACCGCCCGCAAGGCGGGCTGGATGCCGTGCTGGAAATTCCCCGCTGAGGCGCCGGGTGCGGTGCGTGCCGGCATGCCGCCGATCCTGAACTCGATCGACAACAGGGTAGAATCCGGCTTTCGATTTGGGCGGCGCGTGTCCTGCGCGCCGCATCTTCCGCATGATCATCCTCAAGAATCTCTGCCTGCGGCGTAGCGCCAAGGTCCTGCTCGACAATGCGTCGGTGTCGATCAACCCCGGTGAAAAGGTCGGCCTCGTCGGTCGCAACGGCGCCGGAAAATCCAGCCTGTTCGCGCTGCTGAACGGCACCCTGCACGAAGACAAGGGCGACTTTTCCATTCCGTCGCAGTGGCGCATGGCGCAGGTGGCGCAGGACATGCCGGAAACCAGCGAATCCGCGACCGGCTTCGTCATCGCCGGCGATACCCTGCTGGCGGCGGCGCAGGCCGAAGTCACCGCCGCCGAGGATAGCGACGACGGCGAGCGCATGGCGCACGCCTACATGGCGCTGCACGACGCTGGCGCCCACGACGCGCAATCGCGCGCGCAGGCGCTGATTCTCGGCCTGGGCTTCCAGGTGCGGGAACTGGATCAGCCGGTCAACAGTTTTTCCGGCGGCTGGCGCATGCGCCTGCAACTGGCCCGCGCGCTGATGTGCCCGTCCGACCTGCTGCTGCTCGACGAACCCACCAACCACCTCGACCTCGACGCGCTGGTGTGGCTGGAAGCCTGGCTGAAGAAATACCCCGGCACCATGCTGGTAATCAGCCACGACCGCGAGTTTCTAGATGCCGTGACCAACGTCACCATCCACATCGAAAACGGCCAGCTCACCCGTTACGGCGGCAACTACAGCACCTTCGAGGACATGCGCGCCGAGCAGATGGCGCTGCAGCAGGCGGCATTCGCCAAGCAGCAGGACAAGATCGCCCACCTGCAGAAATTCATCGACCGCTTCAAGGCCAAGGCCAGCAAGGCCAAGCAGGCGCAAAGCCGGGTCAAGGCGCTGGACCGCATGGAGCGCCTGGCCCCGCTGCTGGCGAGTGCGGACTTCACCTTCGAATTCAAGGAGCCGCTCAACCTGCCCAACCCGATGCTGACCATCGACGACGCCAGCTTCGGCTATCCGCCGCCGGCGGATGCGCCCGCCGGCACCCCGCCGACGGTGATCGTGCAGCACGTCAGCAAGTCGGTGTTCGCCGGGCAGCGCATCGGCATCCTCGGCGCCAACGGCCAGGGCAAGTCGACGCTGGTGAAGACCATCGCGCGCACCCTGCCGGTGGCCGCCGGCGCCGTGACCGAAGGCAAAGGCCTCAACATCGGCTATTTCGCGCAGCAGGAACTCGACGTGCTGCGCCCGCTGGACACCCCGCTGGAACACATGATCCGGCTGGCCCGCGACACGATTGCGAATGGCGGCGCCGGCCAGTTCAGCAGCCGCGAGCAGGACCTGCGCAATTTCCTCGGCACCTTCAACTTCAACGGCGACATGGTCAAGCAGGCCGTCGGCACCATGAGCGGCGGCGAAAAAGCGCGGCTGGTGCTGTGCATGATCGTGTGGCAGCGACCGAATCTCTTGCTGCTGGACGAGCCGACCAACCACCTCGACCTCGCCACGCGCGAAGCGCTGGCGATGGCGTTGAACGAGTTCGAGGGCACCCTCATGCTGGTCAGCCACGACCGCGCCCTGCTGCGCTCGGTGTGCGACGAGTTCTGGCTGGTCACGCGCGGCGGGGTGGAACCGTTCGACGGCGACCTGGACGACTACCAGCGCTACCTGCTGGAAGAGGGCAAGCGCCTGCGCGAAAGCCTGAAGGAAGCCGGCAAGGCGGCGGAAGCGCCCAAGCCGGCGCCTGAGCCGGTCGTGGTGAAGAAGCCGGCGTCCTCGGGCAAGGTCAAATCGCTCAAGCAGAAGCTGGAGAAGCTCGACAAAAGCATGGCTGCGCTACAGGCGGAAAAGGCGGCGTTCGAAGCACGCCTGGGCGGGACGCTTTCAGTCGAGGAGATAACCGAAACCGGCAAGCAGCTTCAACACGTCATTGACGAACTGGCGATTGAAGAGGGGGAATGGCTGGAGGTGTCGGGGGAGATCGAGGCGCTGGAGGGCTAGGATTGGCTGAATCGCGCCGTCATTTCCACCAGGGCTACGCAGATTTATTCGCCATCGCGTGGAGCGAAGCGACGTGGCGATCCAGAAATGCCCGGTTAATCAATGCACTGGATTGCCCCACAAGGGGACTCCGCCTTGTTATGGGCTAAAGCCCATGCAAGATCGTATGCCGCGCTGTGCGCGCAATGACGGCCATATCGAATTAATCAGTGTCACCCTGGCGCATCCGCTATCTGCTGTGACGCCGAAGAGGGCGAGCCGGGTTTGGCCCGGAGTGAAATGGGGTGGCGGCTCGAAGGGGGACGCATCCGGCCTTCGGTTGATCGATGAGCGGCGCTGGCGAAATGACTCTGCGCGAGCTTACCCGCTGGCTGGCGCGCGACGTCAAATCCGTGCACCGCGACGTGCATGCCCTGCTGGAAACCGGCCTGCTGGAAAAAAACCGAGAGCGGAAAAGTCGTAAGCCCATTCGACATGGTGCGCGTCGATTTCACGCTGGCGCAGGCGGCTTAGAACCTGTTTGGGTTTTTGTGGTGCCGATGCAGTCGGCGGCTTGCCTAGCAGCCTGTCGGACTTGAAGGAAATCGGCTGCAAATCCGCCTGGCCGGTCCATATTTCGCCGCTTTTTTGGGCAATAGAACAACTATTGCCCGGCAAAACCGTCAAAATCTGACCTCGCCCAGCCGAATTTTCGCTTCGATTCTTCAAGGCCGACAGGCTGCTAGTCCTGCGGCCATCGATTATCAATTTTCGATCTTGGCCCCTGATGTTTGGCGCGGCACCTGGGATAGAATCAGTGGCGTCCACTTTCGACAAGGGGCTGCCATGCTGACCGTTTCGCTGACCGATACGCTTGAATCCGCCGTGATTGCTGCCGCACATCGTGCGGGCATGACGGTCGACGATTACGTGGCTGCCGTATGCGCGGACGCGCTGTCGCTCGAAATCGACCGTGCCCGGCTGGATTCGTATCTCGCCGGCACGCCGGCCGTGCCACACGATACGGCGCAGGCCTGGCTGTCTGATTTGGCGGCGGGCCAGCGTACCGAATGCCCGCGCTGATCTGGCACCCGGATGCGCTTGACGACGTTGCTAGGCTCTATGATTTTCTGGCCCCCGTCAGTCCGTCTGTCGCGCAACACGCTGCCCGCGTGATCAAGACGGCCGCCGACAGGATCGCAGACAATCCGCACATAGGATTACCGCTCGCCGAGTTCAGGGAATGGCCCGAGCGGTTCGGGCGTGGCGCTTATGTTCTCCGGTATCACATCTTGACCAGCGGCGACGTGCTGATTACCCGTGTCTGGCACAGTCGCGAACTTCGCCAGGGCTGACGCATTCCCCGGACGGGTTCGGTCTGCATGACATCCTCCGCATCACGCTTCGGGGTCACGACACTTCGATGTTTGCATTGCAACATTTCTGTTCTGATGGTTTTGGGTGATATTGTTTTGCAAGACCCCGATGCTCCACGGCAGATCTTTGTGACGTTCCCTCGGTTTTTCGTCTTCCAACGAGCGGGTTTCATGCTACCTGCTTTTCCATCTGCTGAGCGGCCAGCCAGTTCTGCAAGAACAGTGCGGGCGACTTGTAGCCCAGCGTCGAGTGCAGCCGTTGCCGGTTGTAAAACACTTCAATATACCCGAAAGCCGTCGCCGTCATTTCCTCGCGCGTCGCAAAACGCCGGCCATGCACCCGCTCGTTCTTGAAACTGTTTTCGGGTTTTCGGGGATGAGCGGGGTCGCCTTTCTTGGGCAACGTTCTTTTGTCTCGCCAAAAGAAAGTGGCTAACCACCGGGCTACCCCCGGCCAACAGTTGGCAGCGCAGCACCATCCCAACTTTCAACCAGCAACGAAACCCCCTCCAACCACGTTAAAATGCCGCTTTCCCGAAAAGCCGCTGATCCGCTGTGAAACCTACCTTTCAGGACATCATCCTCACCCTGCAACGCTACTGGGGAGAGCGCGGCTGCGCGCTGTTGCAGCCCTACGACATGGAAGTCGGCGCCGGTACCTCGCATACCGCGACCTTTTTGCGCGCGCTCGGGCCCGAGCCGTGGAAGGCGGCCTATGTGCAGCCGAGCCGCCGGCCCAAGGATGGGCGCTACGGCGACAACCCCAACCGCCTGCAGCATTACTACCAGTTCCAGGTGGTGCTGAAGCCGGCGCCGGCGGACATTCTTGAACTCTATCTTGGCTCGCTCGAAGCGCTGGGATTCGATCTGAAAAAGAACGACGTGCGCTTCGTCGAGGAC
>JAUPLV010000219.1 GCA_030836725.1 Pseudomonadota bacterium
GGCTTGCCGAACGACTGGGTATACGGCCTTGCGGAAGGCAAGAATGGCGAGATGTGGCTGGCAACCGAAGGCGGGCTGGCGCGCTTCAAGGATGGCAAGTGGGACAACTGGAATCACTCGAAAGGGTTGGGCGCGCCTTATGAAAAAGTGAAGGCCGACACCGCTTTCAAGAACGATCCCGGACAGGCCTCGTCGCACCACGCGCGGCAGAAGGAAGAAATGGGCCTGCAGGGCGTCAGCACCGCTTTCAATCCCAACTACATCATTTCCATGGTGGTGGATCGGGACGGCATCGTCTGGTGCGGCACCTGGGGCGGCGGGCTGTCCCGCTTCGATGGCAAGACGTGGTACACCTACACCGTGGCCGAGGGCCTGCCCGGCAACCACGTGTTCATGCTGCATTTGGACCCCAGGGGACAGATGTGGGTCGGCACCAACAACGGCCTGGCGCGTCGCGACGGCGACAAGTTCCTTTCCCTGACCACCGCCGACGGGCTGTTCTCCAACAACGTGTTTTCCATGGCGACCGGTTCCAGCGGCGACCTGTGGGTAGGCAGCTACGGCGGCGTCGCGCACCTGACTACGCCCAGATAATCCCCCGGCTCGCCCGGCATGCCTGCTGGTTCGATCCGGTTGTTCGGGTTCGACTGTGTGGCTGCCGGGCGCCAAGTTCAAGAGCGCTGAATCGATGCCCCCGGATGATCCCCAGGGGCATTTTTACATCGGGTGTTTGTTCCGGTTCCGGATTGCCGGTGGCAGATGAAAATCGGGGCTAAAGCCCCTTCAACAGCGTCGACCTGATTTTGTAGGAGCGGCTTTAGCCGCGATCAGCGGTGGCTCACCCACCGAGACGCCATACGACCATGAAAAAAGGCGCCATTTGGCGCCTTTTTCGTCGAGCAGGATAACCTTAAGGCTTGGCCATCCAGCCGGCGCACCAGGCCTTCGGCGAAATTTCCGTGTCGCCAGCGAAAATCTTGCAACCGCCCAGATCGGACGCGGTTTTGCCCGGAACGAAATGCATGCAGCCGGCGCAATTCTTGCCGTCTTTGGCCGTGTCCTGGTATTTCATCGAGGTCCGCATTTGCGCGTTGGTGGCCGCGAATGCGTTGCCGCTCAGCGCAACGACCGGGATCATGGCGATGGCGGCGCCGCCGACCTTCAGAAACTGGCGGCGAGATGTTTTGATGTTGTCTTCCATGTCTGCTGTACCCTCTATATATGGTTTTGTTTGGCTTCACGAAGCGGAAATGACCGTCGCTAAAACGGATTTGCGCCCAAGAAAATCTTAACCGACTTTTTCGGCTTTGGATACATCCTTCCTGCCGGGCGGAAGGATTTTTTCATGCTGGCTTTCGGGGCGTATGTTCATTGCCACACAAACAGGATGCAAGGTGCGGCCATGATGGCGAGAGGCAGCGCGGGCAATCGCGTTGCCGGCTAGTCCAAGGGGTGGAAGGCGCGCGCGACATAGGCGATGAGGTCCTGGATATCTTCGCCGGCGAGCACCGATTTCCAGGCCGGCATGGAGGTTCCCGGAAGCCCCTCGCGAATCACCCCGGCCAGACGCTGCCGGGTCATTCCCGACATGAATGCGGCATCGGTCAGGTCGCGCGGATGGGGCTCGAGAAAACTCCCGATCCAGTTGCGGCCGGTGCCGTCGGCGGCGTGGCAAAAAGCGCAGTTCAGCTGGTACAGCGACTCGCCGCGTTTTTCCTGCGGCGTCAGGCCGGGGATTTGCGGTATCCGGTCGTGCAGCAGATAGGGGCTGGCGCTGGTGATGCCGTCGAGCTTGAGCTCGGAGCCGGGGGCGTAGCCGTCGCCCGGCTTGTGTCCGTTTCTGGGATAGGAAAGCGGGCGCAGTTCCCAGGGCGCGCCTTCGTCGATCACTTTCGCGCGGTCGTGGCAGCTGATGCAGGCGGACATGAACAATTGCCGGCCCGCTTTTTGCGCGGGCGAAAGCTGTGCGCCCGGCGTGTCGAGCGGGACTTCGCCGGTGACGAAGGGGAAGGCGGCGGCGTAGCGTTCCTCGTGGTCGGCCCAGCCGTTGGCCCTGGTGTGGTAGCGGGTGTTGACCGCCCTGTCGATCATGAATTCCTGGCGCACGAAATCGGCAACGGCGGCGATCTCGGCGGGCAGCAGTATGCCGGCGAAGCCTTTCATGGCGGTGCCTGGGCGCCCGTCCGCGATGGCTTGCAGCATCTGTTCCCGGCTCAGTTGCCGCGGCGGGGTGGCGGTAAAGTCGCGCGGCGGCGGGGCGAGGTAGGTGCTGGCCAGGGTGCGCGCATCGCCGGAATAACCATGACAGTAATAGCAGCGGAAGTTGTAGATCTTCCGCCCAAGTTCGTGCTCCCCTTGCGGGATCAGTGTGGAGCCGGAATTGAAACAGCCGGGAAGCAGCAGCGCCAGCAGCAGCGCGACCGGAGTTCTCATTGTCCGGCGGCAGGCCCCTGCTGCGGTTGCGAATCCGGTGCGCGAATGAATTGCCGGAACACGAATTCGGCAACGTCGGCTATTTGCTGCGGTTCCATCACCTTGTTCCAGGCGGGCATTTCCGTTCCCAGTCTGCCCAGGGAAATGGCGCTGAACAGCGCCGGCCGGTTCAGCGCCTGCCGCGAGGCCGGATGCAGGAAATTGCGCGGCTTCGGGTTGATGAAATAGGCGCGCGGGCCGCGGCCGTCGCCGGTGACGCCATGACAGGTGGCGCAGTTGGCCATGTAGAAGGCCGCGCCGTTGTCCGGGTTGCCGATGTGTCCGTCGGGCAGGGGCAGCGACATGTCCGCGGCGACGGGAACGGCAGCGGCGATGGGGGGCGCGACTGCGATCGGGGCGGCCAGCGTGGCCAGCGTGGTAGCCTGGCGGCCTTCGTGGGCGCGCGTGCCTGAAATGCCTTCGGTGCTGGCCGGGGCCATGAATCCGCTGCGAATGTAATCCACGACGGCCTCGATATCCGCTTCGCTGAGCTGCGTTTTGAAGCCGGCCATCGCCGTTTCCGGTCGCCCATAAGTAACCGAAGTAATCATCCGCTGGCGCGACAACTCGGCTCTGGCCTGGGGGGCGGAAAAATCGCGCGGCGGCGGTTGCATCTGGCGGCTCGCCCACACAGAACCGCTGCCCTTGTCGCCATGACAGACCGAGCAGCTTTTTGCGTACACGATGCGTCCGCGGCTTGAGCCGGCGCTGGCCGAGGCCGGCATGAAGGTCTCACGGATGTAATCCGCCAGCGCCTCGATTTCCTGCGCGTTGAGCTGGCTGCTCCAGGCGGTCATCGCCGTGCCCGGGCGACCATGCGTGATGGCGCTGATCACGCGCTCCCGGCTAAGCTGGGTGGCGGAATCGGGCGTAGTGAAGTCGCGCGGCGGCG
>JAUPLV010000009.1 GCA_030836725.1 Pseudomonadota bacterium
GGAACCGAAAGTGCTGCTGATGGACGAGCCCTTCGGCGCGCTCGACGCGCTGACCCGCGCCCACCTGCAGGACGAGTTGATGAAGATCGTCGCCGCCACCAAAAGCACGGTCGTCATGGTCACCCACGACGTCGACGAGGCGGTGCTGCTGTCCGACCGCATCGTGATGATGACCAACGGCCCGGCCGCGACCATCGGCGAAATCCTCACGATCGACCTGCCGCGTCCGCGCGACCGCCTGCAAATGGCGCACGATCCGCACTATCACGCGCTGCGCGGCAACGTGCTGGAATTCCTTTACAGCCGCCAGATGCGGCCGAAAGAAGCCGCCTGACCGGGACGGCGCGCGGGGCGGCGCGCCTTGCCCCATGTTGCAGGTGCGGCTAGACTCTTGGGGTTGCCTTCGAACGGTCCGCTTCGTGAATTTTCATCCCCCTGCCCGCCATGCCGCGCCGACGTGAACCCCGCCCCGCGCCCGCGCTGGAGCTGAAGACCACGCGGCTCGCCGGAATCCAGATCATCCTCAACAGCGCCGAGCACGCGGCGCTGGACACCCACATCAGCACTCTGTTTGCCGCGACGCCGGATTTTTTCGGCGGCGAGGCGGCGGTGTTCGAGTGCGGACGCCTGCCGGCCGACGCTGCGCCGCCCGACTGGGCCTGGCTGGCGCGGGAACTGAAAAGCCGGGGACTGAATCCGTTCGCGGTGCAAAACGCGTCGCCCGGACTGGCCGCCGCCGCCGTGCAGGCGGGGCTGCTGGTGCTGAACGCCGCCACGCCCGAGCAACCAGTGCCCGCGCAGCCGGCGCCCGAACCTGAACCGGCGCCGGAACCCAAGCCCAAAGCGGAGCCGGTTGCGGCGCCCGCCGCCGTCCCCACCCGCATCATCGACAAGCCGCTGCGCTCGGGCCAGCGGGTGTACGCGGCGGGGGGCGACATCGTGGTGCTGGCGGCGGTCAACCCCGGCGCGGAAGTGATCGCCGACGGCAGCATCCATGTCTACGCGCCGCTCAAGGGCAAAGCCCTCGCGGGCGCGCGCGGCGACACCTCGGCACGGATATTCACCACGCATCTCGAAGCCGAACTGGTCTCGATCGCGGGCGTGTACCGCACCTTCGAATCGGCGCCGGATGCCGCCGTGGCACGCAAGCCGGCGCAAATCCGCCTCGCCGAAGCCAGCCAGATCATCATCGAACCCCTCTAACCCCAAGCAAACAAAAAGGAAGCTCTGTGGCCACCATCATCACCATCACCTCCGGCAAAGGCGGCGTCGGAAAAACCACCACCAGCGCATCGATCGCCAGCGGCCTGGCCATGCGCGGCTTCAAGACCGCCGTCATCGACTTCGACGTCGGCCTGCGCAATCTCGACCTCATCATGGGCTGCGAGCGCCGCGTGGTGTACGACTTCGTCAACGTCATCCAGGGCGACGCCAACCTGAACCAGGCGCTGATCAAGGACAAGCACGCCGACAACCTGTTCGTGCTGCCCGCCTCGCAGACGCGCGACAAGGACGCGCTCACCGAGGAAGGCGTGGAGAAGGTGCTGAAGGAGCTGGAACACCAGGGCTTCGACTACATCGTCTGCGACTCGCCCGCCGGCATCGAGCACGGCGCGATCATGGCGCTGACCTTCGCCGACGAGGCCATCGTCGTGACCAACCCGGAAGTCTCGTCGGTGCGCGACTCCGACCGCATCCTCGGCATCATCCAGTCGAAAAGCCGCCGCGCCATCGAAGGCCGCGAGCCGGTGAAGGAACACCTGCTGGTCACCCGCTATTCGCCGAAGCGCGCGCACGAAGGCGAAATGCTGACCTACACCGACATTCAGGAATTGCTGCGGATTCCGCTCTTGGGCGTCATTCCCGAATCCGAGGCCGTGCTGCACGCCTCCAACCAGGGCATTCCCGCGATTCACCAGAAAGACACGCCGGTGGCCGATGCCTATCTCGACGCGATTGGCCGCTTCCTCGGCGAAGAACACCCGCTGCGTTTCGTCGATTACGAGAAGCCGGGCCTGATCAAGCGTCTTTTTGGAGGCAAGTAAGATGTCCTGGCTCTCCCTCATATTCGGCGAAAAAAAATCCACCGCATCGGTCGCGAAAGAGCGCCTGCAGCTGATCATCGCGCACGAACGCACCTGCGCGTCCGGCCCGGAATTCCTGCCCGAACTGCAAAAGGATCTGGTCGCGGTGATTTCAAAATATTTCCCGGTCAACCCCGAGGACATCAAGGTGGGGCTCGAGAAGCAGGGCAATTACGAAGTGCTGGAAGTCAACATCGTACTGCCCGAGGGACGCTGATCCACGCGCAAGCCTGGCGGAGCGACTCGCATGCGTCGCTCTCGCACCCGGCACTCAAGCCGCGGCTCATCAGAGCTGGTCGGCCAGCCAGCCGTCCAGATGCGTGCAGGCATCCGGGTTCGGTTTTTTGTCCAGCCGGCCCTGGATGGGCGTATAGCAAAGGTAGAAATTACCGGACTCGTCCGTCAGGTTGCGCAAGGGCAAGTCGCCCAGGGTCTCGTAGTCTTGCGAGTCCATCATGACGAACTCGAACTCATCCCCCACCCGGACCGCCAGCTTGCCGCCGTTGCCTTCCCCGTATTTCGCGCACCAGGAATCGGGGTTGGCCCCGTCGTAACTGGGGGACATGCGCCGGTTGCTGCGCTGACGCCAGGACACGATGGTGGGCTGCTTTATATCGCGCTCCAGCGCAACGCCTTTGGCCAGTTGACTCGCGATTTTGAAATCGGAACTATTGCCCCAATAGTCGACATGAACGCTTTTCATGATCTTTCCTCCAGGTTATGGGCCGCCTCCCGTCAGCCCGATCACTGTGTCCCTGTTTTGTAGGCAAATAGCCGGCAAAAACAATAGGTATTTGCGACACCGGGCTTAACCGCTGTTTAGGGAATCGCTGATTAAATTCGATATGATCGTCATTGCGAGCGCAGCGAAGCAATCCAGCGTATTGATTAAGCGGGCATTTCTGGATTGCCGCGTCGCTGCGCTCCTCGCAATGACGAATTAATCAGCGCTTCCTTAGAGGTCGAGCAAGGGGCGAGGCTCACACCCCCTCTTGAATCGCCTCCGCGTTCATCGCGAAATCCAGCCACACGCGACTGCCTTCGAGCTTGACCGGAAACACGCGCGCGCATCCCCGGTCGGGGGCGACGGCCGAACCGGAATCAAGTTCGATGTTCCAGTTATGCATTGGGCAGGCCACCTTTTTTCCATGCACGATGCCTTGCGAAAGCGGACCGCCCTTGTGCGGGCAGCGGTCTTTCAGCGCGAACACTTCATCGTCGGCGGTGCGGAACACGGCGATATCGATGTTGCCATGGCGCACCACGCGGGCGCCGAGCCGGGGGATGTCGTTCACATCCAGGATATCGATCCAGTTATTCATCATGTACTCCTTTATGCGGTGACGGTTTCGAATTCGTGCTTGAGCTTGCCCTCTTTGGCGCGCTCGAGCCACGGGTCGCGCTCGACCGACAGCGCGAACAGCAGGCGCTCGTACAGCGCGCGGCGGCCTTCGGCGTCGTCGAGGATTTTCTTCTTCACGGTGTCGAGGCCGACGCGCTCGATGTAGTGCACGGTGCGGTCGAGATAGCGCGCTTCTTCGCGATACAGCTGCAGGAAGGCGCCGGAGTATTCGAGCACCTCGTCCGGGGTTTTCACCTTGACCAGGAACTGCGCGACTTCCGTCTTGATGCCACCGTTGCCGCCGACGTAGATTTCCCAGCCGGAATCGACGCCGATGATGCCGATGTCCTTGATCGCGACTTCGGCGCAGTTTCTCGGACAGCCCGACACCGCGAGCTTGACCTTGTGCGGCGCCCACATCTTGAAGAAAGCCTTCTCCAGATCGATGCCCATCCGGGTCGAGTCCTGGGTGCCGAAACGGCACCACTCGGAGCCGACGCAAGTCTTCACCGTGCGCAACGCCTTGCCGTAGGCGTGGCCGGACGGCATGCCGAGGTCGGCCCACACTTTCGGCAGGTCTTCCTTCTTCACCCCCAGGAGGTCGATGCGCTGGCCGCCGGTGACGTGCACCGCCGGGATGTTGTACTTGTCGGCGACATCGGCGATACGGCGCAACTCGGCCGGCGTCGTATTACCGCCCCACATGCGCGGGATCACCGAATAGGTGCCGTCCTTCTGGATATTGGCGTGGGCGCGCTCGTTGATGAAGCGCGATTGCGGATCGTCCTCGGCTTCGCCCGGCCAGGTCGAGATCAGGTAGTAGTTGAGCGCCGGGCGACAGCTGGCGCAACCGTCGGGCGTTCGCCATTCCATGAAGCTCATCACCCGAGGAATCGTCAGCAGCTTGTTCTTGCGGATCGCCGCGCGGACTTCCTCGTGGGTGTGGTCGGTGCAACCGCACACCGATTTGTTTTTCGGCGCGGAGGAATAATCGCCGCCCGCCGTCACCGCCAGGATTTGCTCGACCAGGCCGGTGCACGAGCCGCACGAGCTCGACGCCTTGGTGTGCTTCCGCACGTCTTCCAGCGTGAACAGCCCCTTCTCGCGAATCGCCTTGACGATGTCGCCCTTGCAGACGCCGTTGCAGCCGCACACCTCCATGTCGTCGGTCATCGTCGCGGCCTTGTTGATGCCCTGGTGGCCGAGGTTGCCGCAGTGGTCCTGGCCGAACATCAGGTGGTCGCGCAGTTCGGTGACGTCCTTGCCGTCGCGCAGCAGCGAGAAATACCAGGCGCCGTCGACGGTGTCGCCGTACATCACGCCGCCGACCAGCTTGTTGTCCTTGATGACGAGCTTCTTGTAGACGCCGCCGATGGGATCGGAATAGAGGATGGCCTCGGTGCCCTCGCCGCCGGTGAAATCGCCGGCCGAGAACAGGTCGATGCCGGTGACCTTGAGCTTGGTCGAGGTGATCGAACCCTGGTAGCGGCCGATGCCGTAGTGCGCCAGATGGTTGGCGCATACCTTGGCCTGCTCGAACAGCGGCGCGACCAGCCCGTAGGCGATGCCGCGATGCGCGGCGCATTCGCCGATGGAATAGATGCGCGGGTCGAAGGTCTGCATCGTGTCGTTGACCACGATGCCGCGATTGCAGTGCAGCCCGGCGGATTCGGCCAGTTCAGTGTTGGGGCGGATGCCGACCGCCATCACCACCAGATCGGCGGGGATTTCGTCGCCGTCCTTGAACTTGATCGCGGCCACGCGTGTGGACTCCCCCTTCACCAGCTCGGCCGTCTGCTTCTGCAGCAGGAACTTCATGCCCTTGGCTTCCAGGCTCTTCTGCAGCAGGCGCGCGGCGGGTTCGTCGAGCTGGCGCTCCATCAGCCACGGCCCGATGTGCACCACGGTCACCTCCATGCCGCGCTTCATCAGGCCATTGGCCGCTTCCAGCCCCAGCAGGCCGCCGCCGACGACGACCGCATGACGGTACTGGCTGGACGCGCGGATCATGGCATCGACGTCTGCAATGTCACGGAAACCGATCACGCCTTCGAGATCGGCGCCGGGCACCGGCAGGATGAAGGGGGTGGAACCGGTGGCGATAAGCAGGCGGTCATATCCGGCGCGGGTGCCGTCATCGGCCTCGACCACGCGCGCGCTGCGGTCGATCTTCACCACTTTCCTGCCTACATGCAGGGCGATATTGTTCGCGCTGTACCAGTCGAGCGGGTTCAGCACGATGTCGTCGACCGTCTGCTCGCCGGCGAGCACCGGCGACAGCAGGATGCGGTTGTAGTTGGGGTGCGGCTCGGCGCCGAACACGGTGATGTCGTAGAGGTCGGGCGCCAGCTTCAGCAACTCTTCCAGCGTGCGCACTCCGGCCATGCCGTTGCCGACCATGACCAGCTTCATCCTGGGACCCTGTCCCACGGGCGTACTCATATCCATTTCACCACTCCAAACGAAGGACTAAAAGTGATGACCGAGATACGCCGTTGCATTCGGTCTTTCAAACAACGCCTCGACCCAGATTCATTTGGGCAGCGTCTTTGTAGGAGCGGCGCCCTCGCCGCGATTTCGCACCCCGGCAAACACCACGGCATCGCGGCGGGGGCGCCGCTCCCACAGAATTACTAGCAAGCCCTGTGCCATGATGCCGGCGTGCGGCGAACGCCTTGTTTTACCGGGCTTTTCGGCTTCCGCCCCGGATGTCCCGTCCCCGCCATGCACCAGCAAAGTGCCAAACGGCAGGGCATGCACCGAAATCTACGCCGCCGCCCGACCGAATCCGTCAAGTGCCGTGATCGCGCGCGCCTGGTTGAGGTCTTCGGTATAGCCCGCCGCATACAGGCACGCCGCCAGCTGGTTACGGATCGGCAAGGGCAGCGACAAGCGATCGCGCATGACCTGGGCGATCCAGGCGCCGGTTGCCCGCGCGTCCACCTCGGGCAGGTTGTCCAGCACGGACAGGGTCGATTGCGCCTCGTACATTTGCTGGCTCCGACCGTCCTGCACCAGCACCATGTCCGGCCTGAGCAGCGGATCGGCGAAGGCCTCGCCCTCGCAGCCCCGCAGCAGCAGCGCGGAACCGCCCAGCGCTTCCAGCACATCGCGTGTCGCAGCAATCTCCGCTCCCGAAACGACCGGCGTCACCCGCACCGAACGCTCGCCCAGCACATCGGCCAGCATCGCCAGCCGGGTCACCCAGCCGTCGATCCCGAGCCGTGCGCGCAGGGCCAGCAGCGACGCCAAACCGGGGCTCAGCAAGGGAACCGGCGCGAAGGCGATGCCTTCGTCCCGCAATGCGGCATTGACCTGTGCCGCCGTGCCGCACGGCATGATGCCGAGTTCGCGAAGCACGTAGGCCGCCGCCGTCCCGCTTCCGCCTTCGAGCACGCCATGGATCAGCACCGGAATGCCAAAGCTTTTCAGCAGCAGCGCCAGCAGCGGGGTGAGATGCGGACGCGTGCGCACGCTGTGATAGGCGGGCAGCACCACCGTGCGGAAAGGCCCGGATGGCGCCGCAAAACCCTGCATGCGATCGGCCAGTGACGCGTGCAGCCCAAGCCAGGCTTCCACCCCGGGATCGTGCTGATTGAACTCGACCAGAAATGCCGCCGTTTCCAGTTCCGGCACGCCGCCGTCAAGCAGCGCCGAGCCCAGCGCATGCGCTTCGGCATAAGCCAGGCCCTCGCCGGCCTCGATCTGGCGGATGAGGGTTGCGTAGCTCATGAGGTTTTGTCTGCGAAGAAACGCCAGGCGAGATCGCACACGCTGGCGCAGTCGCCGCGCACGCTGGCGATATTCCCGGCGTCAGCCTCGATCAGCACTCCGCAGCCGGTGCCGCAATAACAGCAGACAGATGAAACGACAGACATGATGACTCCTTATCATATCTGTCAGCAGGGTCCGTGCCAGCGAGGCACAGACCCGTAAATTCAATGGCTTGCAGGGATTCCGGCCAGCGCGATGCGCCCGCTGCGCTCAACCGCAGTGCATCGACAACGCGCCATGTCGCAAATTGGTGCGCCCATCCAGATCGCCTTGGCGACCCGCTCGATGGGGCATGTTGCAGCGTCTCACTTCATCCAGCCAAGGCACTTGCCCTTTGTGGTTGTTAGGCCAAGAAGGTAATTTCTGACTGCCGGGTTAGCCGGCGGCTTGAGGATGGAGCAGCCGACCACCGGCACGAGAAAACCGAAGTTCATGCAGTTCCTCCCTGGATAATTCCGGGCCTTCCCAGACGAATACCTTCCGCGCACCAGCGCCAAGGCCAAGCTCTGCGAAGGCACGGACTTCAATTTGCGTCAGACCACCTTCAAGGGCCGCCTGTGGATGAATGACCACAACTGGCGATGACGTAAAGAACGACCCAGGCAGAACCATCTTTAGGAAGCACTTCAATGTCTGTTCGGCGACGGTGAAGTCTGCAAGTAGCGTTCTTGGGTGTTTGAATCCGTTCGCCACAATGACGTTCGATAGGCCTGTCTTCGTGGCGGCATCGCGCCCAACGGCGACAACGGTGCTCTTCGCGTTCTTCCTTTCAATTGCGAGAGCCGGCACGTCGCTATGTTCATTTCCGGACTCAACGTGAAGCACAGACATCCAATCTGGTTTGATGCGGACGTAAACCGTGTTGCGAAAGAGATCGAACATGCGCGAATATTCCGATGGCTAACGTTGCGCCAACCGGCGCTGCGCGGCTTTATCGCGCAGCGCCCAGCGACCGAAGGGAGCGAGGTTGAGCGCCGGGTTGGGCTTCGCTCCCACCGAATACTATTTCGCTGCGACGGCCAGCACAGCTTTCGGATTCGTGCTTGCGATGGACAGCAATGTACGGGCGGCACCGCTCGGCTGCTTGCGACCTTGCTCCCAGCCTTGCAAGGTGCGAACAGAAACGCCCAGCAGTGCCGCAAACTGGGATTGTGAGAGGCCGGTCTTTTTACGTGCCTCAATGACCGGCGACGTGACGACGGAAACTTGGCCTTTTTTCATCTCGCGCACCGACTGCAAAAGCTCCGCAGCAAGGTCGCGTTTTGCTTCGTAGGCTTCAAGTTCAGCCTTGGTAAGGGGTTTATTCTTCGAGGGCACGGCGAATCTCCTTCAACTTTGGGCCGGTGAGGTTGTCCGTCTTCGCCTTAGCGTACAGCGTTAGCAAGACGACCTCGCCTTCAGTGAGGCGAATGAAGTAAATCACCCGCACACCGCCCGACTTGCCCGACTTGCCCGAGCCTGCTCGCCGCCAACGTACTTTGCGAATTCCGCCGGATTCGGGCACGACATCCCCGGCAGTAGGGTTCTCTGCGATGTATGCAGCAAACTCGCCGCGCTCCTCTTCGCTCCAATAGTGAGGCCATTGGCGTTCAAACAGCAGCGTTTCGACGACGGTGAACATTCGTCAATTATACTCCTAAGGCGCATAATAGTGCAACACCCACTTACCAAGATGCCCAACGTAAAGGTAAGGGGCGTCCCGCTTTTAGCGCGTCCCGCTTGACCGCCATCGTTAGCCCTTGTTCGTCCATGATTCAAGGCGAGACTTGAATTGGTTGATCTTGTGAGGGGCGACATATAGGTACTCAATGATTACCTTTAAGAAGTCGCTGACAGCCCATGTTTGGGGTACGGTAATTTTGGTTTTCGATGCGTGCGCTCCTGCATTGCCGATGAAACGAATGAGGTCTGATGCGTCGGCTAGAACAGGCGGTAGCTCACCGCGTGAGACAAGTTCCTTCAAGTTGTCAGCCAAGTTGCGCTTGTGTGCTTTTTTGTCGAGGCAAATCTCTTCGAGAAGGCGGCGAGCAAGGACAACAAAAGCAATTGGGGAAATATTTTGGACACGGACGGCCTCGACATAAACGTCGCGGACGGCATCAGGAACACCCTTCATTTCTCCAGGAAACTTTGGAAAGAGAAGAGTTCCAAACGGGGTATCCAAGGTTTCTTCGGGGGCGTCATCTGTGAATGAGTAGACAAGAATTTCGGAACACGTTTCGCACTTGGCAACGCTATACGTGGCATCCATCAATGACAGGTCGCCGTCAGTCACCCCGTAATACTTTTCCATGAAATGCTGGGCAAGCAGGCGGGTTTGAACGGTTGTATTACCACAATGTGGGCAATACAGAACGTGTCGAGGGAGATTGGGAGTGTCCATAGTGAAAGGGCTAATCGGGATAGGAGAAGACCTCACGGCCTCCCCCTCCCACACCACCGTGCATACGGGACCGTACACGGCGGTTCAATGAACGAATTCCTGTCATCCGGCGAGGGATGGCAGACCCAAACTGCTGAAGTACTTCGCCGGCAGAGCCGGCGATAGCGCCGGGGTTTTCGACAGGCGCCACGGGCCATGTGCGCTTTTGCTGGTGTTCCATGCTTCCCGCACGGTCACGCCACGTTTGCGCAGTTCCCGGTAGCCGGCCCTTCCCCATTGCTTCCAGATATAGCAGCGTAACTTGCGCCGCAGCCATTTGTCGATGTCGCACAGAGGACTGCGTTCCCAATTGATCCTCAAAAAGAAACTCGAAGCTGACCCCTTTAGCAATTCCGTTAGCTTGCAGGGTCACCCACCACGGGACAGTAGTGACGTTAAGAAAGAGCCTACGATACCCCCACCAATTGCCGAAAACACTACAGCAGCAATTTCAGTTTGCTTAAGCGATGAGCCGACAACATGCTCGGCCCATTTGATTATTGACTCGACTGGATACACGGGGAGCTTTTCACTGCGATCGCAGACGTAACCTTCGAGGTATGTTGTAGCTCCTTTTTCGTAGGTAGACGCCACGTCCCTCTGGACCTGCTGTTCCTCGACGGCATACTGAGCCTGCAACGTGTAAGCATCGGAGACGAGAGCCTGCGCGTCTCTATGAATGCGAAGACGAGACCGAACATCAAGTAGGCCGGGGCTGGGGTTGACGATTGATTGAAGAGCTTGCCAGTTGGCTGTCAGCCTATCACCGTCCCTCATTAGGCGAACAGCACGTCGCTGGATTTCATAGAACAGCCCAAGTTCGTCGCTCAACTCGTCAAAGAGCTCATCGAGAACCTCATCGACTGATCGCTTTTCGTTGTACTCAAAAGTGAGATCGTTGTAGCCGCGGTGCTTGGTTTCCTCCAATGCGAAACCGGATTCCGCATTACCCCCGGGCCGAAGAAAGAAGTTCGCATGGAACGGCGACGGCCCAAGAAATTCAAATGAAACCGGGGATGTGAGTTTCTTGAACTCTCTTTCCAGGTAAACCCTAAGCAAGCGAACTGAATCAGATGGGCTACATTCAGATGTCGCCCCGATGCATTCGACAAAACTCGACGGGCCATGAAATGAATCTTTGACTGTGACACGGAATGTCTCTGTCGTTGTCCGCATTTCGGCTGGTTCATTTGGGAACAGCTCAGACTGAACCCTGAATGGAATGAAAAGGGTAAAAGTGATTTCTAGCCCCATTACTTGGGGGAAGTAATCCCCGTCGTCCCGAAGGTGGGGCATGTCATCAGCAACTTTGAAGGGCTCAGAAAGCTCTTCGAAGAATGAGACATTCATCTCGCTCAATGACGGAAGCGACGACAGAGCTTTCTTTACATCGCCGACGTAGTCAGACGCTGAAAACTCGTACGGAGCTTCTTTGTGGTAGCCGAAGTAAAAGCATCCGACACCAAATGCGTGATTGGGGTTCATATGCAATCTAACGTAGAGTTAACCGGCTGCGCGCTTTTGCGCAGTCCGGGTTGAACGACGGTTAGGTTTCTGCGGAGACTAAGGCCATTGTGTCAATTTTATCTAGTGGCCTACGAGCTACAGATAGAAGTTTATTAATATGCTTCTTTGCCTGAATGGCAAACCCAACAGGAAAGATTACTGTTGCCAATAGCAGCGGGGAACTGTAGATAAGATATTCCAAGACGAGAAAATTCATCTTGACATGATACTCATATATCAGATTTTTTTGTTCTTGTGTTAAATTCTTCGTGTTTTCTTCCAGCCTCGCAGCAAAGGATTTTGTGTTAACTCCGTTTTTGCCGGATATGGCGATAAGAGATATTGTTAGAGGGATATTCAACCTATGGCCAAACCTAAGGATTCCGTTCATTGTGCTTCTGAGCATCCCATACGCCGGGCTCGAATAACTGATTACTCCAGATCTAGCCTCATCGAAAAGCTCATCCCTTAATGCAAACATTTTTTGCCTGAAGGAGTCCAAGATACATTGCCGGTAAAGCCAAAAAACAAG
This sequence comes from Pseudomonadota bacterium, assembly GCA_030836725.1. Lineage (GTDB taxonomy): Bacteria > Pseudomonadota > Gammaproteobacteria > Burkholderiales > Thiobacillaceae > Thiobacillus. The sequence continues at coordinate 11,661 of JAUPLV010000009.1, forward strand.
AGCCGCTATTATCAGTAGCGACATAACGGAATATAGTACGTTGTAAACATTACTCATAACCGATCCTCCGGTCTGGTTTCCCCTCTTGGGGTAAGGTTGCTAGATGAACGACTTGGGTCAGAGTTCAATTCTAGCTCTTGTATGCGATTTTGCAATCTTTCTACAGTGTCTTTTCTTAGTTTGCTTTGATGTTTTCCGTAGGCGATTCCTCCCAAGCCGGCACACCACGCCAAGGCGACCGAAATATTAATATTCGCAAGAAAATTTATTCCAATATCTGCCGTTGTCGATTTTCCGGAAAGAATTTCAATTGCAAGGTATGCGTACCTGACTATGAATACTATTGCCGTCCAACGTATCGTACTTTGTCCAATTGTTATCCATCCCTCTGCGGTCTTGGATGATCGGAGCATTTTTAATTCCGCTTCTAATTGTGCCTTGCTTTTGCTCAATTTCACTCCTAATAGGGTGATTATTAAAACCTAACGTAAAGTTGAGGGGCGCCGCTCTTTTGCGGCGACCCGCTCGAACGCCGGGTTAGAGCTAAAACTTGAATGTTTTAATGGCATCTTCCCAATTCCTCCCATCAAATTGTCTAACTTCAACAGTTGAAATCTCTTTCCAGTAATCTCCAAGACAGCGAATATTGATGCTGTACATTTCGGGAGCGGCACGCGAATTACTGAATGGATGGATGCCGCAAAATTTGCAGAACCAGTGCTTTGCAATCTTGTTACCGAACTGATAAACTGAAAGAGCGTCTTGCCCAGATAACAGTTTGAATCTTTCCGGTGGGACGCGATGGTGCAAGGCACCTTTCCTGGTGCAGATTGAACAATTGCATTCGGTAGCCTTGGCGAGATCAGTTTCAATTTCAAACTGAACTTGTCCACAGTGGCAGCTTCCTTGATAAGTTTTCATATCACGTTACCGTTAAATTTCGGATGGCTCTAACGTAAAGTTGAGGGGCGCCGCGCTTTTGCGGGGCCAGAATCAAAGGAGGAATCAAAGGGGCCAGGGTCGGATTGATTTCTGTCAGGAATGAAAATGGCCAGGCTCACATTGCCCGAATTGGAATTATCCTGCTGTGACATGGTTCTCTCCCTTCGCGTGCCGCTTCGAATTGTTCTTGTTCTTTCTTGTTCTTCCGCGATGCGAACCCGTGTGCTTTGCACGGGCAGCTAATAAGCCCACGCTACAGCAAAGGTCAAGGCAACGTCAAGCGTCCGCAGAAGGAGCCCGGCCACGAATCAAAGGGGCCAGGGTCGGATTGATTTCTGTCAGGAATGAAAATGGCCAGGCTCACATTGTCCGAATTGGAATTATCCTGCTGTGACATGGTTCTCTCCCTTCGCGTGCCGCTTCGAATTGTTCTTGTTCTTTCTTGTTCTTTCTTGTTCTTTCTTGTTCTTTCTTGTTCTTTCTTGTTCTTTCTTGTTCTTTCTTGTTCTTTCTTGTTCTTTCTTGTTCTTTCTTGTTCTTTCTTGTTCTTCCGCGATGCGAACCCGTGTGCTTTGCACTGCTTTGCACGGGCAGCTAATAAGCCCACGCTACAGCAAAGGTCAAGGCAACGTCAAGCGTCCGCAGAAGGAGCCCGGCCAAACGGGCCGGGCTCGGCAGGGGCAAGCTCGATCAGGCGAGGGGGATGCGGCGCATTGCCGGATCGCCCAGGGGAGACGCTGAACAATTGCGTCACCGCATGGCGCGAAGCGAGGTGGTTCGAAAGAGGCCAGGTTCGAAATAAATCTGGCTGCACCCCAAGCATTCTAATGCCAGAAACCAGATGCTTCATTTCAAGGATGCCCGTTATCCGCCGGTGAGCAGACTTTCGACGAAGATGCCTCCACAGTCTCTTCAGTCGAATCGAAGTGCCCACCTGACACGCGCCACCCGCTAGAACCCCGGCATCACCTACGCATCGACCGCCGTAGCCATGCCTTGCGCACTTCCTCCGCGATTCCCATCAGAACGGCCAGTGTCACCGCCAGCAGCCAGACTTCCGCGCCGACAGGCGCTGTGCCGAACAGCCAGTTGCCGGCCGGGGTATAGACGATGAACAGCAGCAGGAGAACCTCCGCCGCGACGCCGATCAGGATCAGGGGGTTGCCGAGCAGGTCGAAGGAAAGCGCGGATTTGAGCGGATGGCGACACAGGAAGACGTTCATCACCTGCGTCATCACGATCGCCGCCAGACAGGCGGTGGTCGCCTCCAGGTAGAGCGGCGCGTTTCTGGCCAGGGTTTCGCCGTATTGCCAGCCGGCGATGTTTAGAACGAAGAAGAACACCGCCATCGCGGCGGCGGCTTCGAGCACGCCCAGGAACAGGTAGGCGCGGGCGATGAGGTTCCATGACAGCAAGCGTTCGCTGCGCTTGCGCGGCGGCCGCCGCATGACGTCGGGATCGGGTTTTTCCGCGCCAAGCGCCAGCGCGGGCAGCATGTCGGTGCCAAGGTCGACTGCCAGGATCTGGATAATGGTAAGCGGAAGCGGGATGCGGAACAGCACGAAGGCGAGGTAGGGCACCAGTTCGGGGATATTGGACGACAGGATGTAGGTGAGGAACTTGCGCAGGTTGTCGAACACCGCGCGCCCCTCCTCGATGGCCGCGACGATGCTGGCGAAGTTGTCGTCGAGCAGGATCATGTCGGCCGCTTCCTTGGCGACGTCGGTGCCGGCCACGCCCATGGCGATGCCGACATCCGCTCGCTTCAGCGCCGGCGCATCGTTGACGCCGTCGCCGGTGACGGCGACGATCTCGCCCTTTTTCTGCAGCGCCTCGACCAGCTGCATTTTCTGTTCGGCGGCGACGCGGGCGAACAGGATTTCCGGCGCATCCAGCGCCAGCTGCAACTGCGCCGGGGACAGGCGGCGCAGGTTGTCGCCGGTGATGACGACGGGCGTTGCGGTTTTCAGCAGGCCGATTTCGCGGGCGATGGCCTGGGCGGTATGCGGGTGGTCGCCGGTGACCATGATGACGCGGATGCCGGCCAAGGCGCAGCGCGCGATGGCCTCCGGCACCTCGGGACGCGGCGGGTCTTCCAGCCCGACCAGGCCGGACAGGGTCAGGCCGCGCTCCTCCACGGGCCAGCCTGCATCAGGCTGGGCATTTTCAAGCGCACGGTGGGCGAAGGCCAGCACGCGCAACCCAGTCGCGGCCAGCGCGTCCTGCGCGGCAAGCAGACGTTTTTTTGCGGCCTCGTCGAGCGGCACGACACCGCCCTCGAACTGCACCGAATCGCAAACCGCAAGCACGGTTTCCAGCGCGCCCTTGCAGTACAGCATGCGACCCCGCGGCGTTTCGCACAGCACCGACATGCGTTTGCGGTCGGTGTCGAAGGGGATCTCGCCCGCGACCGTGAAACCGTCGAGCGCGCCGGCCAGCGGTCGGCCCATGACGGCCAGCGCCACTTCCATCGGGTCGCCCTGCCACTCGTGCCGGCCGTGATTGTCGATTTCTTTCAGGTTGTGGCAGAGCGCGGCGTTCACGAAGAGTGCGCGGTGATCTCCTGCACGCACTGGATTCGACGCCAGGTCGCTTGCCGCGAAAAAATCGCCGCCCAGCCACAGGCGCCGCGCCGACATGCGGTTCTGCGTCAGCGTGCCGGTCTTGTCGGAGAGGATCACGGTGGTCGACCCGAGCGCCTCCACCGCTGGCAGGTGCCGCACCAGCGCATTGCGTTTCGCCATGCGCTGCGTCGCCATCGCCAGCGATAGCGTCACCGTGGGCAGCAGGCCTTCCGGCACGTTGGCGACGATGATGCCGATGGCGAACAGCAGGTTCTCCCAGAACGGCAGGCCGAGCATCTGGCCGATGATGAAGAACGCGCCGCCGAGTCCGCTGGCTAGAAACGCCACGATGCGGGACAGCCGCGCGATCTCGCGCTGCAGCGGCGACGTGGCCTCGCCCGCGGTCTGCGTCAGGTGCGCGATGCGGCCGAACTCGGTGCGCATGCCGGTGGCGTAGACCACCGCGCGCGCCTGCCCCGACACCACCGAGGTGCCGGCCAGGACGATGTTCCTGGCGAAGAGCGGCGACTCCTCGGCATGCGGCTCGGCGTTGCGCGCCTTGGGCAGCGACTCGCCGGTGATCGTCGCGGCGTTGACGCGCAGGCCGAACGCCTCGACCAGCCGGCAGTCGGCCGGGACGAAATTGCCTTCCTCCAGCAGCACGATGTCGCCGGGCGCCAGTTCGCTGGCGGGCAACTCCACGATCTCGCCATCGCGGGACGCCATCACCTGCTGCGGCAGCAACTGACGCAACGCGGCAACCGCGCGCTCGGCGCGGTATTCCTGCCAGAAAGAGAAGACGCCGTTGATCAGGATGACGCCGACGATGGCGACGCCCAGCCGCGCCATGCCCTGACCGGGATCGAAGGCTTCGGCGAGAAACGCCAGCGCCGCGCCCAACCACAGGATGATGGCGAAGAAGTGGGTGAACTCGCGGGCGAAGCGCAGCAGCAGGTGCTCGCGCGCCACCTCCTCGATGTGGTTGGGGCCGAACTCCGCCAGCCGGTGCTGCGCCTCGGCCTGGGTCAGGCCCGCAGCCGCGGTGTGGAGGCTGGCGAGGGACTGCTCGGCAGTGAGGCTCTGGAGGTGCATGGAATAGGGGGGCGACGGCATCTGCTATTCAGCATAGCGCAGGGGAACGGGGGCGGCGCGTCTCAGCGTTCTACTTCATTCTGCCAGGCTCATTACGGGCTTGCCGCCCAAGCAGGTTGGCGATCGATGACGCCTGTTTCGCGAACCGCGACCGCCGTTCCCGGCAAGAGACGGCCCGAATGTCATTCAGCCGCGGCGGCGGGGCCGAGACCCTTGAGCCCGCCTGTCAGGACACAAACATCGAAGCCCCGCTGGGCCAGCAGAAAAGCCGCCGCGGTGCTTCGATACTCGCTCTGGCAAACGACGATGTATTTCTTCTTGGCATCCAGCGTCGTTGCCTTCACCCTCAGCAGGTAAAGCGGGATGTTAATGCTATTGCGCAAAGCGCCGGCCCGGTACTCCTCTTCCAGACGGACATCCAGCAACTGTGCGCCCTTCCGCAGATAGCGCGCGACATCCGCCGCGGCTATCCGATTGACGAGGGGCGCACGCAGCAGCTCGTCGAAATCCTGCTTCGCGAGCCTCATCAGCATGCCGTCGCTCAACATCGTCACCGAGGCATTGCGCGGCTCGCCTGTAAGCAATGCCTCTTCGCCGAAACCATCGCTCTGCCCGAGCTCCGCAAGGGCCTTGGGTGCGCCGCCATCGACGGAGCGGTCGACGCGCGCGCGCCCTTCGCGAATCAAATAAAAGAAGTCGCCCTGGTCTCCCTGGCGAACGATGGTCTCTCCAGCCTTGCAATGAATAGGCTGGAAACGCTCGAACATGGCATTCAGGGCCGCCGGGGGAACGCTGCGGAAAGCCTGCCTGGAAAGAATGTCCCACATCCAGGTCAGATCGTCGCAGCCGTCATATTCGAAGACTTCGTACGCGGTCGCCTGATCCCGGCCGACGCAATGTTCAAGCAAGTCCTCATCCAGCCGGGCAATCCTCGTATTCGATATCGCCGCCGCCGTATAGGCGCGAGGAACCGACCTGGAAAGCGCGTAGCGCGCATCGTCTTCGCCGGCCGCCAGTCGGCGCGGGGCCTGGCCTTCAACATGGCGGTCGATCTCCCCTTCCAGCAAAAAGCAGACCCGGGTATCCCGGTCGCCCTGCCTGAACAGCACGCTCCCCGGCGGGAAAAACAATTCCTCGACCCGCGGAGCAAGCTCCTGGAGGGCTTGCGGGGACAGCGTGTTCATGGGCACGAAGCGGCCAAGGGTTTGAACGGTTATCGCCATGGGGACAAGATCAGGGCACGAGTTCAGGATACCGACTATTTATCACAATTAGAGCGACACCGATCAATTCGATAAGGCCGTCCTTGCGAGCGCCATGAGGGCATAAACTGCGCGAGGCAATCCAGCCTGTCGATCAGGCGGGCATTCCGGAGGGTCCCGCCTGCCGTCGTCGAGCATGGCTGCAAGCAGCCGGCCGGAAGACTGTTTTGCGGGAGCGCCGGCGAACAAGCCTTGAAATATCGTAAAGCGGAACTAGGTTGTAGATGTGGCCGCTGAAGCGGCTTGAGTCCGTAGTCATTACCCGCGATCAAGGAGAAAAACATGGCGAACATCACACGTTACGACCCCTTCAACCTGACCCGCATCGATCCTTTTGGCGATATCGACGATTTGTTCAAGGGCTTCTTCGTGCGCCCCGCGCTCCTCGAAGGCCAGCCGCAGATGCAGATCAAGATGGACGTGAAGGAGGATGACAATGCCTATACCGTCCACGCCGATATCCCGGGCGTGAAGAAGGAAGATATCCACGTCAGCATCGAAGGCAACCAGGTTTCGATCAGCGCCGAAACCAAGATCGAGAAGGAAGAGAAAAAGGGTGAAAAAGTGCTGCGTTCCGAGCGCTACGTGGGCAAGGTCGCACGCAGCTTCACCCTGGCGCACGATGTGGACGAATCCAAGTCCCAAGCCAAGTACAGCGACGGGGTGCTGGAGCTGACCCTGCCGAAAAAGGCCGCGAGTTCGGCCAAAAAACTGGCGATCCAGTAATCGATTCACGCGCGCGGTTTCAGGGCGGCGTCCGTATCGGGCGCCGCCCTTTTCATTGCAGGCCATTGAACCTGGAAACCGCGGCTTGATGCAGCACGGCGCCATCCGGCTTCAGCCAAGCTAACATTCAGTGCAGCCCCTTCCGTTCCCCGATTGGATCGCCCCATGGAAATCCTGCTTCTGGCCGCATTGATCATGCTGAATGGCGTCTTCGCCATGTCGGAAATCGCGCTGGTCACGGCGCGGCGCGCGCGCCTCCTGCGCCTGGCCGGGCAGGGCAACACGTCGGCCGCGGTGGCGATAACGCTGCACGACGATCCGACACGTTTCCTGTCGACGGTGCAGGTCGGCATCACCTCGATCGGCATCCTCAACGGCATCGTCGGCGAGGCTGCGCTGGCCCGGCCGCTGGGGCTGTGGCTGCAAACGCTCGGTGTACCCGCCGAGGCGAGTCAACTCAGCGCCACCGCGCTGGTGGTGATCATCATCACCTACGCCACGATCGTACTGGGCGAACTGGTGCCCAAGCGCATCGGCCAGTTCAATCCCGAACGCGTAGCCTGCCGGCTGGCACGGCCGATGCGGTTGCTGGCGCTGCTGATGCGCCCGTTTGTGCGGCTCCTGTCGGTTTCGACCAATGCGGTGCTGCGCCTGTTGCGCAGCCGCCCGTCAGCCCCTCAGGACATCATCGAGGAAGAAATCCACAGCCTGCTGCAGGAAGGTTCGGATAGCGGCGTGATCGAACGGCAGGAGCACGAGATGGTTCGCAACGTGTTCCGCCTCGACGATCGCCCAGTCGAATCGCTGATGACGCCCCGCGCCGACATCGTTTATCTCGATACCACGCTGCCGCTGGAAGAGAACCTGCGGCGCGTGGCCGTCTCGGAGCACGCGCGCTTTCCGGTCTGCCGGGGCGGGCTCGACGATATCCTGGGCATCCTCAACGCCAAGCATCTGCTGAACGCGATGCTGGCCGGCGCTTCCCCCAGCCTGACCGCCTCGCTGCAGCCGGCCGTGTTCATGCCGGAGCGCCTCAGCGGTCTGGACCTGCTGCAGCAGTTCCGCGCGTCCGACATCCACCTGGTGCTGGTGATCGACGAATACGGCGAGATCAACGGCCTGGCGACACTGCAGGATGTGCTGGAGGCGGTGGCCGGCGAATTCAAGCCGCGCAGGCAGGAAGAGGCCTGGGCGGTGCGGCGCGAAGACGGCTCATGGCTGCTCGACGGCCTGATCCGCATTCCCGAACTCAAGGACCGGCTGGGCCTGAAAAGCGTGCCGGAAGAAGACCGGCGCCGCTATCACACGCTGAGCGGAATGGTGATGTGGCTGTCCGGGCAGTTGCCGCGGACGGGCGATGTGCTGGAGTGGGAAAACTGGCGATTCGAGGTGGTCGACCTCGACGGCAAGCGCATCGACAAGATTCTCGCCACGCCGATTTCCAGCGAGCCCGCGCTGCCGGTCGAGTAGGGAACTTCCGCCTCCAGGTAAGTGCGCCCAGCCGGGCGCACCATAAAAAAACGCCCGCTGAACGGGCGTTTTTTCCAGGCTGGTTTCGATCAGGATCAGAAATTGATGCCGATCTTGGCGTTGATCAGCCAGTTGTCCGCGCCGCGGATCCCGGGGGCCAGAGTCTTGTCGCGGGTGTCCTGATAGCGGGCACCGGCGCCCAGGAACAGCGGGCCGCTGCGGTAGTTCAGGTTGGCGGAGGCCTGCACGCTCCACAGACCTTCGGTCGGACCATTCAGATAGGAAGCCTTCGCATAGCCGACGCCCGGGCCGACGCCCAGCGTCAGGTTCGGGGCAAGCGTCATGAAGTAGTTGGGGTTCATTTCGAAACTGGTGATCTCGAAGCCGTTGTCATCATAGGTTCCGATATTGAACTGCTGGCGAATCGCGCCGGTCGGGGGCTGGAACCAGGGGCAGTTAAGGGAGAACTCCAGGCCTTTGTAGGTGGCGCTATCCGCATTATCCACATCCATCGAGCCGCCAACGGCTGCAAGGGTGAATTCGGGATCCCAGCCATCCTTGAAGGCAGGGCCCATTACCCATCCTTCGGCCAGGGCTGAGCCCGACAACGCTGCTGCGGTAAGAAAAGTCAGGGTGGAGAGTTTGATTTTCATCGGGTTTTTCCTTGTGCTGGGTTGAAGGTCAGTGACAAATTTGTTGCACATTTTAATCGACATGGCCATATGCCGATACGGATTTCATCGTTGCGGCGTCATGACCAGTTCGATTTCGACGTAATAACGCAACGCATCGGGATTTCCCGAGATATCCGGCAGCGGGTTCCAGTCCTGAGCGGCGACGGTTCTGACGAAGGGCTGGAAGCCCTTGGCCGTGCAGGTCAGCGTGCCTGGCGCATTTTTGGGCATGCCGTTAACGCTCCCGGGCGCCTTGAACCCGCGCAGCCCGGCCTTGTCCTCGAACGTGCAATCAGCCTGGACGCTGGAGGCCACCTTCAGATGGCTGTTGGGCAATCGCGAATTGCACGATATGACGCAACACCCGCTGGCCGACACGGCAATGGCCGCCAGTAAAACGACGCTTTTCAACATGTCTTCTCCGTGGTTTTATTTATCGAACCGGGCCATTATGTTCCAAGGTCAAAAGGCCGGCAATAGCCTGCCGCCGCCAGAAAAATGCCTCCATCCAACCGGAATTGCCAATCGGGAATCCGCTGATCGGCCGGGATCATCGACGCGCCGAAAAAGAGCCCACACAGGGCTCCTGGCAAGTTGAATCCGACGGATTACGGGCATTTCGGATTGCCGTCGTCGTCCGCATCCACCGTGATGGACACCCGTCCACCGTACTCGGATTTAGTACGGGCGGTTTCCATGGGCCGATTATAGGAAGCCGACCACGCCCCCGAGAGGAAGCGCAACTCGCAGTCGTACGCACTGACGGGGATCGGGCCGCTGACCGTGACGTCGAGGTTGGCGACCTGACCGCGAGCCATGTCGCCGAGGGACCACAACAGGATAGGGTCGTTATTGGACGCCTTCTTCATCTTGACAGTGCCGGCGTCGGCTTTCTTGCCGGTGACGCCGGCCCAGCCGTTCGCGCCTCCATGAACCGTCACATCGGAGATCGGCCCCAATGCTTTGACCGTAACGCGAAATGACCACGGGCCGGATGATCCTGAGTTGGGGGCGGGAGGCGGGGTGCCGTCGCCTTCGGCGCGGGTGACAGCGACGGTCGCCCCCGGTGAAAGGCTGCCGGCACCGGTCGGAACGCTGTCGATCACCAGATCGATGCAGGCGCTGTCGCTTTCTCGCAGGAAGTTTCCGCCGATGACGATCTGGTTGGGGTGCGCCGCGACGAAGCCGATCCTGTTGCCGCCCAGGCCGGCGGAGGCGTTGAAGACGGTGCTGAAACCGCCCGATGCATTGGTCGTGCCGCTGGCGACCTCCACCCAGGCAATGCGAGGAAGGTTTCCCGTGTGGCCAGGATCGCCCCCGAAACCACAGGGGACCGGATCCCCGATCCCTGGGTCGCCGGGATTGAGCGGCAGCACATCGCCGTTGGTCGCCTTGAGGATGCTCATTTCGGCAGAAGCGACGGTTCCTCCCACCGAATAGGCCAGGGTGCCGGTGATGGTGCTGGAGCCCTCCTCGAACACCGGATTCATGCTGAAGTCGATGCCGGCATGGGTGGGAAAATTCGAAGTCAGCAGCGGGTCGCCTTGTGCCGGGCCATCCAGCGCCAGAAGCAGGCAACCGGCAGCCTTTGATGAAACCCAGGTCTTGTTGCTCATGACCATCCCCCTTGCCGAGCGCCCGATCGATGGCGAATTCCCTTCTACCTAGACAACAACCCGGCTGAAATCAACCTGGTTGCCGAAATCGAGGCTCTCCAGGGCGTGTCAGATCTGCGTCAGTCATTACGGTGACGAGCAGGCGTTGAAAACGATCAAGGAAGCGCCCGTCGAAGTCATCGGCACGACGCCCTCCGGTTCTTGATCCCGGCAGGGACTACGGCGGGTTTTTCCAGCGGCTTGACAGGCTCAAAGCGGGTCTTTCCAGGAGATGCCAGGAAAGGATTGCAAAAGACAGCGTTACCAGGGAAGCGACCGAGATCATGCCCGCCAATGAAACTCCTGGAATCAGTGTCGCAACCATTTGCTGAACCGGAAAAGCATAAATATAAAACCCGTAGGAATAGTCGCCGATATTGTTATACAGCCTTATCCTTCCACCCGGAACATAGGCCAGATACAGAATGAAGTAAGGAAACAGCAGGTGATAGGAAAGAAAGAATGCCGGCTTGAAAAAAACACCGACCACCAGCAGCCCAAGCGCCGCCTTGAACAAAAAACCTGACAAGACGACGCGATCACGAAACAGATAATACAGAACCCCGGAAAAGAACATGAAATAAAATCGGCTGGCGGTTTCATCAAGTCCGGAATAGTAATTGAACATATGCGTGGCAAAGGCTGCCACAGCAATCAGCACCAGCGCCACACCGGCTTTTTTCTCTCTGGAATTCTGCTTCAGCAAAGTCAGCGCCACCCAGGTCAGAAGAAGGATCGCATACATCCTGACCTCGTAATACATTGTCCAAAGGCTGCCGTTGACCCCTCCCTTGATGACGTTGTTTTCGAACAGGCCCGGCAAGGAAAAAGAAATTCCGAACCACAGCGTCGTGTTTTTTATCAGGTACTCATAAATGAGCGGGTTGCCCAGGTATTCAGACCATGAAAACGTGGTGAACCACACGCCCAAGACGAAAACCGTCAACAGGTTCACCACGGCCAACGCCGGATAAATCCTGAGCAGCCTGGCGAAAAGAAAGTGGATCGCACTTTTTCTGGACAGGAGGCTTCCCGTCACAAGAAATCCGCTGGTGATGAAAAATGCGTCGACAGCCATGCCGCCGAAGCTTTTCCCGGTCAAATGCCGCATTGGCTCGCCGCTGGGGTCTATTCCCACAACCGCATAACTGTGCGTCACCAGGACCGCGACCGCGGCAACGAAGCGGATAAGATTGAAATTGTTATCCCGCCCCCCAACGCAGTCAGCCAGTATTTTCATTTGAAACGTGCTTTAACGATTGCAAACGCGGGGCCGTGGCTTCCTTCGAGTGAAAGGACAAAGCTCAGGAAGCGCCACGATTATCCGCGCGCGCCCAAACTCAGAAAATGCGCTTGAGGATGAAAATCGGTAGCGCCCTGCTCAGGCCGTCCCGCCCACCGTCAACCCATCGATCCTGAGCGTCGGTTGCCCGACGCCGACCGGCACGCTCTGGCCTTCCTTGCCGCAGGTGCCGACGCCGGAATCCATTTCCATGTCGTTGCCGATCACGGAGACGCGGGTGAGCACTTCGGGGCCGTTGCCGATCAGGGTGGCGCCTTTGACCGGGTAGGTGATCTTGCCGTCCTCGATCATGTAGGCCTCGGCGGCGGAGAAGACGAACTTGCCGCTGGTGATGTC
>JAUPLV010000220.1 GCA_030836725.1 Pseudomonadota bacterium
CCTGAAGGAGAAGATGGACGCCCACTTCGGGCGCTTCAGGGATTTCCTCGACTCCGACCGCAGCATCAAGAAGTTCTTTTTCCACGATGCGCGCCATGACGAGTTGCACGCGGCCGTGGCGCAGGCCGAGGAAATGTGGCGCAGCCAGCTGCGGCCCCTGGTGGAGGTCTCGCAGGAAGCGGGGCCCGTGGAGGCGCGCGCCGCAATTGAGCGCTACAAGGCGCTGGCGCCGGCCCAGGTCGCGCGGCTGGATGCGATCGTGACGATGATCGAGAACGACGTTCGCGACAATGCCGTCGGGCTCGCCAAATTCAGCGCCACGCTGCTGGCAGCGTCGCTCATGCTCGCCGCTCTCGGCTTGCTGATGGCAAAACGTATCGTGTCGCGGCCGCTGCGGCGCCTGATCGATGCAACGGAGGAGATCGCCGCCGGAGCCTACGAGCAGCGCGTCGAGATCCAGTCGCACGACGAAGTCGGCACGCTGGCCGGCACCTTCAACCGCATGGCCGAAGCCGTAAGCGAAAATACCGCGCGCATCTCCGCCTTCAATCGGGCGGCCGGGTTCATCACCTCGTCCCTGAACGCGCGGGACATTCTCGACCAGATCATGCGTCAGGGCATCGACGTAAGCGGCGCCAGGGCCGCCTGCCTCGCTTTCTATGATGCGCAGACAGGATCGTTCAACGACTGGGTCACGCATGGCCTGTCCGAGCGCTTCGTGCGGAACATGGCGTTTCGATCCGGCGGACTGGCCGACGAGACCTTCGTCTCCGGTACCTATATTCTCAGCAACGACCTTCCCGGAACCCGGCATCGCCTGAGCAAGCTGGCCAGGGACGAAGGCATCCGGGCGTTCATCTGCCTGCCGCTGACCAGCCATGCCGGCCGCCTCGGCGTCATCTATTTCTACCGCAGCGACCGCGCCACGTTTCTGGCGGATGAAATCGATTTGCTGAAGACGTTTGCGCACCTGGCGGCGGTGGCGCTGGAGAATGCACGGCTCTATGCCCAGGTCGAGCAGGAGGCGCGCATCGACGCGCTCACCGGCCTGCTCAACCGTCGCAGCTTCGACCGGCGTCTGGCCGAGGAGCACAACCGCGCCAAACGCTTCAACAAGCCGTACGCGCTTGCGCTCCTCGATATCGACCATTTCAAACGCATCAACGACACATACGGCCATCCCGCCGGGGATGCGGTGCTGGCGCAGCTTGGGCAGGTGCTCGCACAGCAGTTCCGGGAGGTGGACGTCAAGGCACGCTACGGCGGCGAGGAATTCGCCGTCATTCTCCCCGAAATCAGCGGCGGCACCGCCAAGACCGTGGCCGAGCGCGTGCGCCGCGCCATCGCCGCGACGCCGTTCGTCCTGCCCGATGGCCGCGAGATCGGCGCCACCGTCAGCATCGGGGTGTCCTGTTACCCGAACTGCGCGACGAACGGGGCCGCCGCGGTCAACACCGCCGATCAGGCGCTGTACATCGCCAAGATGGAGGGGCGCAACCGCGTGTTGCTCTACCGCGAGACGCTCAAGGCGCGTATCGAGAAGGAGCCGGGGCTTATCGTCGCCCAACTGAACGAAGACCCGGACAACATCCTGCCCGTGATCACCGCGATTTCGGTCAAGGCCCCCTTCCTGCGTCAGCACACGGACACGGTGCTTGAGACGACCGCCCTGCTGGCGCAGTCGCTCGGGCTGTCGGCGGAGGAACGCAACGAGCTGAGCCTCGCCGCGCAATTGCACGACATCGGCATGGCGACGATCCCCGATGCGGTGCTCGCCAAAACGGCCTCATTGACTCCCGAGGAAGGGGAAATCGTCAGGCAGCATCCGCTAACCGGGGCGGCCTATCTGGAACAGGTACCGGAACTTCGCCGCATCGCGCCGCTGGTGCGCCATCATCACGAACACCACGACGGCACGGGCTATCCCGATGGACTCAAGGGCGAGGCTATTCCGAAACTTGCGCGTGTGCTGATGGTGGCCGACGCCTATAGCACGATGATCAACGACTGGCCCGGCCACCATGCCCTGCCGGCGGAGCAGGCCCGGACAAGGCTCCAGGCCGGGGCCGGAACCCAGTTCGATCCGCATCTGGTCGAATGCCTTTTGCGTGCGCTCGAAGAAAAAACGCCCGCGGCCGGCCCATGAATCAGCACGGATGCCCGAGGCGGTTCGATGGATTCAGGGAAAGTCTCGAAAAAGGGCCGATCCCAAACGATGCCGCCAGCCCGATAATCATGTCCAACTGAACCGGCTTTGCTCCCGACCCATCCAACCGCCCTTCGCATCGTCATGACCAGCACTCAACCCACCCGGCTCGACGCCGCTCACTTCGACACCAAAGCCCGTCAATGGGATGAAAACCCGGTATTCCAGGAACGCGGACGAAAAATTGCCGAGGCCATCCGCAAAACCGCGCCTTTGCGCCGGGGCATGAGCGCCCTCGACTACGGCTGCGGCACCGGCCTGCTTTCGTTTCCGCTCAAGGACGAGCTTGGCGCGATCCTGATGGCGGACAGTTCGAGCGGCATGCTCGAGGTGGTGAACGAGAAAATCGCCGCGCAAGGGGTGGGCAATATGGCGACGATGAAGCTCGACCTGCTCGTCGACCCGCCCCCGACGCAGCGCTTCGACCTGATCGTCACCGCGATGACGCTGCACCACGTTCCGGACACGAACCCTATCCTGCGCATCTTCCACGATCTGCTGCAGCCGGGCGGGTATTTGTGCATCGCCGATCTGGACAAGGAAGACGGCTCGTTTCACGGCCCGGAGATCGACGTGCACCATGGCTTCGACCGTGCCGACCTGGGGCTGCGCGCCGCGAATGCAGGGTTTGCCGCCGTCCAGTTCCAGACCGTGTTCAGCATCGCCAAGGCGCGGGAAACCGGTACTCGCGACTACCCGGTATTTTTGATGACGGCACGACGCACGAACCTATAGCACGCGGCAAATCGGGTTCGGAAAAGTCAGGTTGAGCCGTGGCTTGCACGCTCTAGCTCGTATCTATCCTGCCCCGTCGGGCGGCACGGAGGCGCCCAGGGCCGGGCTGACGGCGGGTGAATCGCGACCGTGTCGCGACCACGCTTATTTTTTGTTTTGCCGCCCCGAATCCGCGATATATTATTGCCAGGCGCGTAAAAACAATATGGAAACGGAGAACGAATGAACACTGAAGAACATCGCGCATATTCGCGCATCACGATACGGGATGGCGTCACGCTCATGGTAAAGGGAGTGGCCGATAGCGAGACCTGTATTCTCGAAAACATCAGCAAGAGCGGAGTCAAGTTCTACTCGACCCGAAAACTGGAGACGGGAAAAGTCGTGGAGTTGC
>JAUPLV010000221.1 GCA_030836725.1 Pseudomonadota bacterium
AAAACCCTGGTTGAACGTTACATCGCCGACGGCGAGCCGGTGGGATCGCGCACCCTGTCGAAGCACGCCGGCCTCGACCTGTCGCCCGCCAGCATCCGCAACATCGTGGCCGACCTGGAGGAAATGGGGCTGGTCGCCAGCCCGCACACTTCGGCCGGCCGGGTGCCGACGCCGCGCGGCTATCGCTTTTTCGTCGACACCTTGCTGACGGTGCGCCCGCTGGACCGGATCGCCGTCAGCCAGCTCGAAAGCAGCCTGACGCCGTCCGACCCGCAACGGCTGATGACCGCGGCGTCCACCCTGCTGTCCGATCTCAGCCAGTTTGCCGGGCTGGTGATGACGCCGCGCCGCAGCCCGGCATTCCGCCAGGTCGAGTTCCTCAGCCTGTCGGACAAGCGCATCCTGCTCATCATCGTCACCATGGAAGGCGAGGTCGAAAACCGCGTCATCCTCACCGAGCAGCCCTACAGCGCATCCGCGCTGACCGAGGCGGCCAACTACATCAACAAGAATTTTGCCGGCCACAGCTTCGACCAGGTGCGCAGCAAGCTGCGCGACGAACTCGGCCGCGTGCGCGACGACATCACCCGCCTGATGGCGGCGGCCGTGGACGCCGGCAGCCAGGCGCACGATGCCAGCCAGGACAACGTGGTGGTATCCGGCAGCCGCAAGCTGCTCGACGTGCAGGAGCTCTCCAGCAACATGGGCAACCTGCGCCGGCTGTTCGATGCTTTCGAGCAGAAAACCGGCTTGCTGCAGTTGCTCGACCAGTCGCGCAATGCCGCCGGCGTGCAGATATTCATCGGCGGCGAATCCGAGCTGATGCCGCTCGACGAGTGCAGCATGGTCACCGCGCCCTACTCGGTCGACGGCCAGGTGGTCGGCACCCTCGGCGTGGTCGGCCCCACCCGCATGGCCTACGAGCGGGTGGTGCCGATTGTCGACGTCACCGCCAAACTTTTATCGAGCGCGCTTTCACATCACCGATGAAATACTTCAAAGAACCCGACCACGCCCACGGCCAGCAGGTCCGCACCGGCATCCTGCTGATCAACCTCGGCACCCCCGAGGCGCCCACGGCCAAGGCGCTGCGGCCTTATCTGAAGGAATTCCTGTCCGACCCGCGCGTGGTGGAAATTCCACGCGCCGTGTGGTGGCTGATCCTCAACGGCATCATTCTCAACACCCGGCCCAAAAAATCGGCCGAGAAATACGCGGCGATCTGGACCGCCGACGGTTCGCCGCTGAAAGTGCACACCGAAAAGCAGGCCAAGCTGCTGCAAGGCTGGCTCGGCGAAAAAATCGCGACGCCGTTCATGGTGGAATACGCGATGCGCTACGGCAATCCGTCGGTGGCCGACACCCTGGCGCGCATGAAGGCCGCCGGCTGCGACCGCATTTTGATCCTGCCGTCCTACCCGCAATACGCCGCGTCCAGCACCGCCACCGCCTTCGACGCCGCCTACGCCTGGCTGCAGAAAACGCGAAACCAGCCGGCGCTGCGCACGGTGAAGCACTACCACGACCACCCCGCCTACATCCGCGCGCTGGTCGCCAACATCCACGATTACTGGCAGATGCGCGGCCGTCCCGACGTGCTCTTGATGAGCTTTCACGGCGTCCCGCGCAACACGCTGGACAAGGGCGACCCCTACCATTGCGACTGCCGGAAAACCGGACGGCTGCTGGCCGAGGCGCTCGGGCTCGATCCGAGCAAGTTCCGGCTCACCTTCCAGTCGCGCTTCGGCCGCGCCGAATGGCTGCAGCCCTACACCGACAAGACGTTGCAGGAACTCGGTCGCACCGGCGTGGAGCGCGTCGACGTGGTCGCGCCGGGCTTCACCTCGGACTGCCTGGAAACCCTGGAAGAACTGGCGATGGAAGGCCGCGCCAGTTTTCTGCAGGCGGGCGGCAAGGAATTCAATTACATCCCCGCGCTCAACGAGCATCCGAAATGGATCGACGCACTCGGCCAGATCACCCTGGAAAACCTGGGCGGCTGGGCGGGCAAAACCTGGGATCGCGATGCCGACGAACAGGCACGGCAGCGCAGCAAGAATCTCGCCCTATCCCTGGGCGCGCGCAGCTAGACCTGCCGCATCCGCAAACACCCAGGCCGCAGCGGATTCGGCCCGAGCTGAAAACAGCGCCTGCGCGGGCTACGCTTTCCTTACAAATGCCGATTTCAGCTGCATGGCGCCGATGCCGTCGATCTTGCAGTCGATGTCATGATCGCCTTCGACGAGGCGGATATTCCTGACCTTGGTCCCGACCTTGACCACGGAGGAAGAGCCCTTCACCTTCAGGTCCTTGATCACCGTGACCGTGTCGCCGTCCTGCAGCACATTGCCGTTTGAGTCGCGCACGACACGGGTGTCTTCCTCCTCCGCGGGAGCATCCTTTGCCCATTCATACGAACAATCCGGGCACACATACATATCGGTGACCTTGTACGTGTATTTCGATCCGCACTGCGGACATTCAGGCAAACCGCTCATGCCATACCCCGCTGCGCGGTACCGTTGCTGTCTTTTGCATCCATTCTATTTTCCCTGGTCATTCATCGAAAATCGCGGGTTGGGCCAGAAAGCCCGACGTCTCCCCGCGGAACCCGACATTAGACACGTTCATAAACCACGAAATCAAACCCCAGCGCATCGCCCTTCCCGCCCATGCGCGACTCGCGCGACACCCCCTGAACACGTTGCGCTCGTAACCGGGGAACCAGCATCGTAGGTTGGGCCAACCTACGCGGACTGACATTCCGCTGGCGGGGGGCAGCGCTCGACCATAATGTATGTCAAGCAGGCTCATCCGCATCGAGCGTATCGCCCCAGATGTCGTAAGGACCTTTCGGCCGCGGGACAATCGTCAGCAACAAGGACAGATCGGAATAAACGTCTTCGGGAAACCCGGCACGACCTCCCCGGCTGTCGATCAACAAATTTTGCAGCTGATCAAAACAAGTGGGCGATCCCCAGAAAGCCAGAATCTCCGTTATCAAGCGAGGAAAACATTCTTCAATCGGACTCAGGTCTGACATGGTTCTTCCTTTCTTCCACCCTCACCTCAGGCAGTTTCACCGGACGACAGAAATGGGGAAACGCATTGCTTCCTTTTATCCCCGCTCATAAACCACAAAATCAAACGCCAACGCATCGCCCTTCTCGCCGATGCGCGACTCGCGCGAGACTTCCCTGAACGCGCCGCGGTCGTAGTCGGGGAACCGGGCGTCACCCTCGGCCTCGATATCCACTTCGGTCAAGTATAGGCGGTCGGCAAGCGGGATGGCCTGGGCGTAGAGGTCGGCGCCGCCGATGAAGAAGACTT
>JAUPLV010000222.1 GCA_030836725.1 Pseudomonadota bacterium
TGGATCACCTCGCGCATGATGCGCGCGTGCAGTTCGGGGGTGACCACCGGCGCCGGCGAATAGGCGCCCATGCCGCCGGTGTTGGGGCCGGTGTCGCCGTCGCCCAGGCGCTTGTGGTCCTGGCTGGATGCCAGCGCCAGCACATGCTCGCCGTCGACCATGACGATGAAGCTGGCTTCCTCGCCCTGCAGGCATTCCTCGATCACCACGCGGTGGCCGGCTTCGCCCATGGTGTTGCCGGAGAGCATGGCGTCGACCGCGGCGTGCGCTTCCTCGGCGGTCATCGCGACGACGACGCCCTTGCCGGCGGCCAGCCCGTCGGCCTTGACCACGATGGGCGCGCCCTGTTGGTCGATGTAGGCATGCGCCTTGGTTGCATCGGTGAAGGTGCCGAAGGACGCGGTGGGAATGCGGTGGCGCGCCATGAACTGCTTGGCGAAGTCCTTCGAGCTTTCGAGCTGGGCGGCGGCCTGGGTCGGGCCGAAAATCTTCAGCCCGGCGGCGCGGAAGGCATCGACCACGCCGGCCGCCAGCGGCGCTTCCGGCCCGACCACGGTGAGCGCGATGTCCGGATCGCGGCGAACGAACTCGACCAGAGAGGGAATCGCGGTCAGCGGTACGTTGACAAGCCCATCCTCCGTCGCCGTGCCGCCGTTGCCGGGCGCGACAAAAACCTGCGAGACGCGATGGGATTGCGCGAGCTTCCACGCCAGTGCGTGTTCGCGTCCGCCGGAGCCGATGACAAGAATTTTCATGAGTGCGTGAGAGGTGGCATGGGTGTGGTGAGGGGTAAGGTGTGAGGCGTGAGGGAAGGCTCGAAGCGGTGGCGGGATGCCCTCACCCCCTTACCCCTCACGCCTCACCGGCACATCAGTGCCTGAAATGCCGCGTCCCGGTAAACACCATGGCAATGCCGTGTTCGTTGGCGGCGGCGATGACTTCGTCGTCGCGCATCGAGCCGCCGGGCTGGATCACCGCCTTGATGCCGGCCGCCGCGGCCTGGTCGATGCCGTCGCGGAAGGGGAAGAAGGCGTCGCTGGCCATCACCGAGCCGGGCACCGGCAGGCCGGCGTGCTCGGCCTTGATCGCGGCGATGCGGGCGGAGTTGATGCGGCTCATCTGTCCGGCGCCGACGCCGACGGTCATGCGGTCGCGGGCGTAGACAATGGCGTTGGATTTGACGAACTTGGCGACGCGCCAGGCGAACAGCAGGTCGTCCATTTCCTGCGCGGTGGGCGCGCGTTCGGTGACGGTTTTCAGCTCGCCGTGCAGCAGCACGTCGGCATCCTGCACCAGCAGGCCGCCGGCCACGCGCTTCATGTCGAGCTGGGCGACGGAACCGCTCCACTGACCGCATTCGAGCAGGCGCACGTTCTTCTTCGCGGCGACGGCGGCGGAGGCTTCCGGGCTGATTTCGGGCGCGATGATGACTTCGACGAACTGGCGCTCGACGATGGCGGCGGCGGTTGCGCCGTCGAGGCGGCCGTTGAAGGCGATGATGCCGCCGAAGGCCGATTCCGGATCGGTCTGGTAGGCGCGGTTGTAGGCGTCCAGCAGGCTGCTGCCGTAGGCGACGCCGCACGGGTTGGCGTGCTTGACGATGACGCAGGCGGGGGCGGTATCGAACAGCTTCACGCATTCGAGCGCGGCGTCGGTGTCGGCGATGTTGTTGTAGGACAGTTCCTTGCCCTGGATCTGGCGGGCGGTCGCAATGGTGCCGGCGGGGGCGTTGGCTTCGACGTAGAAGGCGCCGGCCTGATGCGGGTTCTCGCCGTAGCGGCAGGTCTGCGCGCGGGAAAACTGCAGCGTCAGTTGTTCGCCGAAGGCTTCGCGCTGGCCATCCGCATTCAGCGCGGTGAGGTAGTTGCTGATATGGCCGTCGTACTGCGCGGTGTGGGTGAACGCCTTCTTCGCCAGGTTGAAGCGGGTGGCGTCGGTCAGCGCGCCGCCGTTGGCCTGCATCTCGGCCACCAGCGCCGGGTAGTCGGCGGGGTCGGTGACGATGGCGACGTGGTGGTAGTTCTTGGCCGACGAGCGCACCATCGCCGGGCCGCCGATGTCGATGTTCTCGATGGCCTCGTCGAGCGTGTGCGGCTTCGACACCGTGGCGACAAACGGATACAGGTTGACGCACACCAGATCGATGTAGGGCATGCCGTGCGACGCCATGGTGGCGACGTGCTCGGGCAGGTCGCGGCGCGCCAGGATGCCGCCGTGCACCTTGGGATGCAGGGTCTTGACCCGGCCGTCGAGCATTTCCGGGAAGCCGGTGTATTCGCTGACGTCGATCACGGCCAGGCCGGCGTCGCGCAGCGCCTTGGCGGTGCCGCCGGTGGACAGGAGTTCGACGCCGGCGCCGGCGAGCGCGCGGGCGAAGTCGACAAGGCCGGTTTTATCCGATACGGAAAGCAGGGCGCGCTGTATTTTCATTGTGGCAAGGGTCATGATGGATTCAGTCGGAAAGGCCGTGTTCGCGCATTTTCTTGCGCAGGGTGTTGCGATTGATGCCGAGCATGTCGGCGGCGCGAGTCTGGTTGCCTTCCGCGCGGTCGAGAATGTAGGCCAGCAGCGGCTTTTCCACCGCCCCGACAACCATGCCATAGACCTCGCCCGGCGTCTCGCCGTCGAGGTCCTTGAAATAACGATTGAGCGACCGCCGCACGCAGGCAGCGATTTCGTTTTCTTCGATCATTGAAACTCCCCCTTAAGCCGCGAGTCGTGAAGCTGGCGGCAGGTCCTGTGCGGCCTGGTTTTTTTGGCCGGTTTCACTGTGTATTTCATAGCGCAGGCGGCTATCGGCGCGCGCCGCCTGGGCAAAGTATTCGTTGACGACAGCAAGTTGTTCGGCAACCGAATCGAGCTGGTTCATGCCGTGGCGGAAGGCGCTGCTGCCCACCAGTCCGCGGGTGTACCAGGAGATGTGCTTGCGCGCCACGCGCACCCCGGTAACGTCGCCATAAAAAGAGTATAGGTCGTGAATGTGTTCCAGCAATACGGCATGAATTTCCGTGACTTCGGGCTGCGGCAGATGCTCGCCGGTGCTCAGATAATGCTCGATTTCCCGGAAAATCCACGGCCGGCCCTGCGCGGCGCGGCCGATCATCACGGCGTCGGCGCCGGTGTATTCTAGGACGAATTTCGCCTTTTCCGGCGTGGTGATGTCGCCGTTGGCGATGACCGGAATGCGCGCTTCCGCCTTCACCGCGCGGAGGGTGTCGTACTCGGCCTCGCCGCTGTAGCCGCAGGCGCGGGTGCGGCCGTGCATCGCCAGCGCCTGCACCCCGGCGTTCTCGGCGATCTTCAGGATGTTCAGCGCATTGCGGTGC
>JAUPLV010000223.1 GCA_030836725.1 Pseudomonadota bacterium
ATCGTGCCGACTTGAATCGGGTGTGGCGCGTCAAGGTTGCGTGGCTTGTGGCTACAGACGGAAATTTTCACCCAGATAGACCTTGCGCGCACTGTCATCCTGGATGATCAGTTCCGGGGTGCCGCCTATCAGCACGCGGCCCTCGTTGATGATGTAGGCGCGGTCGCAGATGCCCAGGGTTTCGCGCACGTTGTGGTCGGTGATGAGCACGCCGATGTCGCGCTCGATCAGGAAATGCACCAGTTTCTGGATGTCGAGCACCGCGATGGGGTCGACCCCGGCGAACGGTTCGTCGAGCAGGATGAAGCGCGGATTGATCGCCAGCGCGCGGGCGATTTCAACGCGGCGGCGCTCGCCGCCGGACAGGCTGACGGCGGACGCATCGCGCAGGTGTGCGATATGCAGATCCTCAAGCAGGTTGTTGAGATGCTCGTCGCGCTCGTCCTTGCTGTAGGGCTTGAGTTCCAGGATGGCGCGGATGTTTTCTTCAACCGTCATCTTGCGGAAGATGGAAGGTTCCTGCGGCAGGTACGACAGGCCCAGCCGCGCGCGCTGGTGAATCGCCATGTGGGTGAGGTCGTGCGTGTCCATCCGCACCTGGCCGCCGTCCGCCGCGACCAGCCCCACCACCATGTAAAAACAGGTGGTTTTCCCGGCGCCGTTGGGGCCGAGCAAGCCGACGACCTCGCCGCTGTTGACCTCGAACGACACGTCGTGCACCACGGTGCGTTTGCCGTACGTCTTGCGCAGGCACTGGGCGGAAATCTGGCTCATGGCTTGGCTGCGGGCTGGTCGGCTCGCGGTTTCGGGCGGATGACGGCGCGCACGCGTCCGGCCGGGGTTTGGGCATCGGGCTGGCCGGAAACCTTGTAGAACTGGGTTTCGGCGTTGTACGAAATCTGTTCGCCGCGCAGTTCATCGG
The DNA here is from genome assembly GCA_030836725.1 of Pseudomonadota bacterium. Taxonomy (GTDB): domain Bacteria; phylum Pseudomonadota; class Gammaproteobacteria; order Burkholderiales; family Thiobacillaceae; genus Thiobacillus. Next base: position 923 of record JAUPLV010000223.1, read on the forward strand.
ACCCGCGGCGCAGGCGCGCCTGGCCGATCAGCTCCAGCTGGCTGCTGACGCCGTTGTACTCAAGGCGATTGGCGAAACCCTCGATGTATTCATCGCTGCCTTCGGCTTTTTGACGGAATGTCACCGGGCGGCCGCTGGCGCTTATCTTGTCCAGGCCTTCGGCGTTCTGGGTCACCTGCACGCGGTCGGCACGCAGCATCAGCGTCCCCTGGCTGAGGATGACATTGCCCTGGTAGACGCTGATCTTCTTGATATCGTCGAGCGTGACGGTGTCGGCTTCGAGGTTGACCGGTTTGTCGCGGTCGGCTTTTTCGGCGTGGGCCGGCGTCGCCAGCAGGCTGCCGCATAGCGCGGCGTAAAAAAACATTCTGGTCGTGTGCATGGCGCTCATTTCTTTCCGGAAATATAACGGGCGTGCACCCGTCCTGTCAGTTTGATGACGCGTTGCCTGGTGTTGTATTCCATCGCGCCGGCGCGCAGATCCAGGGTGTCGTCGCGCAGGCTTACCGCCCCGGGCGACCGCAACAGATCGCGTTCGGGAAATACGATCAGCTGCTCCGTCCGCAGGGTCATCGCGGACTGCCCGGGGCGTGCGGCGCGGACCACGCTGACATCGCCGCGCAGATTCACCTCGTCGCCTTCGGGCGAAACGGTGGCGTGCTGCGACACCGCGCTCACTTCGCCGGCCTCTTCATCCAGCCGGGCAAACCGCGGCGACTCCATTTCGGTGAGCTTGCTGCCGGAATAATGCCGGAGCCGTTTGGCGGTCAGGCGGTATTGCGGATTGCCGGCGGCATCGGTACGCAGCGCATCGAAGTTTTCCATGATGCCCTCGGGGTCGGTTTTGGCGGCCTGGCTGCCATTGGCTGGCGCTTGCACCGCGCGCTCGATCCAGAAGCTGAGGCCGGCCAGCAGCAACAGCATGGCCAGCGGCAGCCAAAGTGACCCGCGTGCGATCATGCCGGACGCGTCATTTCAGATAGGGCGCCAGCGCCGCATCTAGCGTGCCCTGGGCGCGCATCAGAAATTCGCAGGCCTCGCGCACTGCGCCGCGCCCGGCGTCACGCGTGGTGATGTAATGGCTGTGCGCCTTCACCAGATCGGGGGCGGCGGGCACGGTGATCGCCAGGCCGGCGCGCCGCATCACCGGCAGGTCGACCACGTCGTCGCCCATGTAGGCGGTGGCCTCGCAGGCGATGCCGAGTTCGCCGCACAACGCTTCGTACACGGCCAGTTTGTCGTGCGCGCCCTGGTGGACGATCTCGATGCCGAGGTTTTTGGCGCGGGTTTCCACCACGCGCGAGCTGCGTCCGGTGATGATGGCAAGCTCGACGCCGCTGCCCTTGAGCATTTTCAGGCCATGGCCGTCGAGCGAATTGAAGCCTTTGTATTCCTGCCCGTCGTCGCCCAGAAACAGGGTGCCGTCGGTCATGATGCCGTCGACGTCGAACGCAATCAGCCTGATTTTCCGTGCGCGGGCAATCAGCTCGGGCGTCATCGTGTCGGCGGCCATCAAACCACCCCCGCTTTCAGCAGATCGTGCATGTTGAGCGCGCCCACCAGGGTGTTGTCGGCGTCGACCACCAGCAGGCCATTGATTTTGAGCGTTTCCATTTTTTCCACCGCCGCCACGGCGAGTTCGTCCGCGCGGATTGTTTTTGGGTTCTTCGTCATCAGGTCGGTCACCCGCGCCTGCTGCAGGTCGAGCGCATGCTCCAGCGCACGCCGCAGGTCGCCGTCGGTGAACACCCCCGCCACCTTGCCGGCGGAGTCCACCACCGCGGTCATGCCGAGTCCCTTTTTCGTCATTTCCAGCAGGGCGACCTTGAGCGAGGCTTCGCGGTCGATCCTCGGCAATGCTTCGCCGCTGTGCATGACGTCGCGGACATGAATGAGCAGGCGCCGGCCCAGACTGCCGCCTGGGTGGGTGCGGGCGAAGTCGTCGGCTGAAAAGCCGCGCGCATCCAGCAGCGCCACCGCGAGCGCATCGCCCAGCGCCAGGGCCGCGGTGGTGCTGGCGGTGGGCGCCAGGTTGAGCGGGCAGGCTTCCTTGTCGACCGCGGCATTGAGATGCACATCGGCTTCCCGTGCCATGGTCGAGCCGGGATTTCCGGTCATCGCAATGAGCTTGGCGCCGCGTCGCTTGATCAGCGGCACGATGCTGACAATTTCGTTGCTTTCGCCCGAATTCGACAGCGCCAGCACCACATCGTTGGGGGCGATCATGCCGAGGTCGCCGTGGCTGGCTTCGCCCGGGTGCATGAAAAACGCAGGGGTTCCCGTCGAGGCCAGGGTGGCGGCGATCTTGCCCGCGATATGGCCGGATTTGCCCATGCCCGACACCACCACGCGGCCGGTGCAGGCCAGGATCAGGTGAACGGCGTCGGCAAATCCGTGG
>JAUPLV010000224.1 GCA_030836725.1 Pseudomonadota bacterium
CGGCATCGGCGTGATGATGGTGGCCGGCGAGATGACGCTGACCCAGGTGGCCAAGGCAATCTTCCCGCACCCGACCCAGACCGAACTGTTCGGCGAACTGGCGCGGCGGTTGCTGAACCGGCTGCGGCGGACGGCGAAGAAGTAGGTCCCCAAAAGCACCAACGACAAGGGCCGCACATGCGGCCCTTGTCGTTCCTGCCGATTGTTGCAACGCGGCTGCGCTTGATTGCTCCACCGTTTCATCTACGCTTCCGATTGGAGACAATCATGAAACTGCTCAAGCCAGCCAAGTTTCGGCCATTGTCAACGGTCGCCCCGCCGCCCGATCAGACCGGGATGAGAATACGAATATGGAAATCAAAGGGTCATGCATTCGTTCTCTTTTCAACCTGGAAACCGCAGTTGGACGCGCCGATAGTGCGACTGGGTGGATGTCTGCCGCGAAGCAACGAAGCGCGACAAAGGCAGGCGCGCGACCAGACGTTCTAGCGGGTGCGTAACGGTGTCACCCAAAAGGTGAACGTGAACGAAAACATAGAACTCTGTATTCTTGCGACTCTCATTGAGGCGCTGTGCGGTCAACTGCGGTTTTTAGGTTCAAGCTTCATCCAGGAGATCCCTCGTGTACATACTCCGATTTTGCATATGGCTCATGACAGGGCTGGCGTTTGCTGTTTCGCCAATGCCTGCACATGCAGAAGCGTCGCTCGCAGCGACAAAGATGGATATCGCATCCGCCCTGAATATCGCGGGACGCCAGCGCATGCTCTCGCAGCGCATGGTCAAGGCGTACCTGATGCTGGGACAAGGAATCGCGTCCAATAGCGCCCGGGCCATCCTGCAGGAATCGATCAACCAGTTTGAATCCCAGCTTGCAACGCTGAAAGCATTCCAGCCGACCCCGATGGTGCGAAGTGCGGTCGTCAATCTGGAATCCGCATGGACGCCCTGCAAGGCGCTGCTGACGGCAGCACCAGGCAAGACGGGGGCCGTTGCGCTCTACGATGCCAACGAGGCGCTCCAGAAAGCGGCACACAACATGACATTGGCCTACGCCGGGAACACCGCTGCCCCCCTCGATCACCTGGTCAGCATCGCAGGACGCCAGCGCATGCTGTCGCAGCGCATGGCCAAGTTCTATTTCTATCGCACATGGGAACTCTATGACAGCCCGGCCGATATGGAACTGCACCTCAGCCGCGCGCATTTCACCGCCGTGCTCATCCAGATCGAAAATTCGCCTCTCGTGTCGGCGCAGGTCAAGGCAAGTGTGGTGCGAATCCGGCGCGAGTGGGAGCCTTATCAGCAGGTGCTGTTTGCGAGTCGGGATCCCGCGAACATGCGCAAGGATGCCGCCCGGGTCGCCGAGTTGAGCGAGCGCGTGCTCACGGCCACGGAGGATCTGGTTGCACAACTCGTTGCGCAGGCACAGGGGTCGCCTCGCTAGCTCCTTGCCGGGCGTTCAGGAAAACAGGCGCGGAGCGTCATTTCTCCTTATTCGGAAATGCCGGGCAATCATGCTCCCTGCACGAATGCTCATGGCTTGAACGGGGTATCCCAAACAAGCACCCCGCCATCAACGGGCATTAAAAAGGCGACCGCCCTTCCGGGGGTCGCCTTTTTGTTTGCGCTTGATCGTCGTCAGCCGAACAGCCCCCTGAAGAACAGCCGGATGCCGTCCCACATGCGGCGGAAGAAGCCGCCCTCCTCGACCGTTTCCAGCGCGACCAGCGGTGCCTGCATGACAATCTTGCCGTCGGCGCTCAGCAGTTCGACGCGGCCCAGCGTCGCGCCGGCAGCAACCGGCGCGACGACATCATCCGCCTTCAGCACGACGCGTGTCTTGTAAGCCTCGCTCGCGCGCTTGGGCAGGGCAACGGAAAAGTCAACCGCGACGCCGGCCTTGACACTGCGCACGGCGCCCTTCCAGACGTCCACGGTTTGCACGGTCTGGCCCTTCTTGAAAAAGGTTTTGCTGTCGAAGAAGTTGAAGCCGTAGCCGAGCAGCGTGGCGGTCTCGGTCGCGCGCGCGCTTTCGCTATCGGTGCCGAACACCACGGCGATCAGGCGCTGGCCGTTGCGATTGGCGGAGGCGACCAGGCAGTAGCCAGCTTCTTCGGTGTGACCGGTCTTCAGGCCGTCGACGCTGGCGTCGCGCCACAACAGCAGATTGCGGTTGGGCTGTTTGATGCCGTTCCAGACGAATTCCTTTTCCTTGTACAGCGCGTAGTGCAGGGGATCCTCGAGGATGATGGCGCGTGCCAGCCTGGCCATGTCGAGCGCGCTCGAATAGTGGTTGGGGTCGGGCCAGCCAGTGGCGTTCATGAAAAATGAGTTGGCGAGGCCCAGGCGCTTGGCTTCCTGGTTCATCATCGCGGCGAAGGTCTCCTCGCCGCCTGCGATGTGCTCGGCCAGCGCGATGCTGGCGTCGTTGCCAGATTGCACGATGATGCCGCGCAGCAGGTCCTTGACCGCGACCTTGTCGCCAACCATGACGAACATCTTCGAGCCCCCCATACGCCAGGCCTTTTCGCTGATGAGCACGACGTCGTCCTCCTTCAGTCGGCCGCGCTGGAGTTCCATTGCGGCGACATGCGCGGTCATCAGCTTGGTCAGGCTGGCGGGCGGCAGGCGCTGGCTGCCTTGCTGGTCGACCAGCACGCTGCCGCTGGCGGCATCCATCAGCACCCAGGATTTGGCTGCCAGTTCAGGAGGCGGTGGGACGGTAGCGGAACCCGCGGTGGCAGGCACGATCAAGACAGCGAAAAGCAATACGAGGCGTTGCATGAAATATGGAGCAGTCATGGATATGTCGATGAGATCAAGAAAACCGGCTGGTCAGGAATACGAATGGACACGCGAATGTGCGCGCAGGGTCAGGATAACATTGCCGCTTGCTGACGTCAGCCTTGCGGTATCGCCCTGTTAAACTCGCTGCATGTCGATTTACCTCCCTCATCTGCATGGCCGTGCCTGAATCCCACCGCCTCACCCGCCAGATCGTGATCGCGATGCTCGCAGGCATCGTGCTCGGCGTCATTCTGAACCCGTTGGGCGCCATGCCATGGATCCGGATGTTCCTGGTCGACGGCTTGTTGCAGGTGGCCGGCTCGGTATTCGTGGCGGCGCTGAAAATGACGGTGGTGTCGCTGGTATCCGTGTCGCTGGTGGTGGGCGTCACCGCTTTGTCAGATCTGAAGGCGCTGGGATGCAGATGAAAATGCGCGACCCGGCCGCGTTTGCGTTTTCCACCGCGAGTTCCGGCGCCACCATCCCGGTCACACTGGCCTCGGTCGGCACCGGCGACTGTGCGGTGA
>JAUPLV010000086.1 GCA_030836725.1 Pseudomonadota bacterium
ACCGGCTATTCGAGCCTGAGCTATCTCAAGCGCTTCCCGATCGACACGCTGAAGATCGACCAGTCGTTCGTGCGCGACATCACCACTGACCCGGACGACGCGGCGATCGCCAAGAGCATCATTTCCATGGCGCACGACATGCAGCTCAGGGTGATCGCCGAGGGGGTCGAAACCGAAGCGCAGAAATCCTTCCTGCAGCAGCGCCACTGCGACGAGATGCAAGGCTATCTCTTCAGCAGACCGGTGCCGGCCGCGGAATTCGAAACCTTGCTCAGGGATGCCGCGGCCCGCCGCTGAACGACAGCGCGGCGGTCGGGAAGCCGGCGTCCAGTCGTTTTATGGTGCGCCCTGCGCAAAGCCCCTCGCCCGAATGAACAATCCGGGTTTATCACGCCCGCTATTTACGGCGCTGCCGACGGCGTTACTGCGCGCGAATCCGCTCCAGCAAGCTCACCCGGCGGCAGGGGGTGCGCTTGAGGTTGCTGGTGGGCGTGAATTAATCTTGCAGGCGCGGCCATGCTAAGTTAATGTATGTTCAAGATTCGGCGATACGCGCCGTAATCAGGTTCCTGTGGATCGCGCGACTGGCGACGCTTGCAGACAAACTCATTTAAACAGGTCGGAGAACGCAATGAAAACAAGGCAGCACGGCTTTACCATGATTGAACTCATCGTCGTCATCGTCATCCTCGGCATTCTCGCCGCGGTGGCGCTGCCGCGCTTCACCAGCATCCAGCGCGATGCGCGCATCGCCAAGCTCAATGCCGCCCGCGGCGCGGTGCAGGCGGCCTCCGCCATAATTCACGGCACGATACTGGTTCGCGGCGGCGTCGCGGATACGGTGGGCTGCGCAGGCGTTGCCCTCGATCTGGCATCCAACGCTACCACCGCCGCAGGCGACGTCTGTTCTGAAAACGGGCTCATCACCGTTATCAACGGCTACCCCACTGCGAACCTCGGCGGCATCATCGACGCCGCAGGACTGACCTCGACTTTCCCGGCCGATGCAGCGGCGCTGGCCGCCGAGGGTTATTCCACCACCGGCGGCGGCGCCGTGATCGCCTCGGTTCTGACGGTCCGGGTCGAGGGTGGTACACCTGCCAACTGCTCGTTCACCTACAGTCCCGCCAACGCTGGTGCGGCAGGCTCGGCCGCGGTGATCAGCGCCGTCACCACGACCGGCTGTTAACGCACTGCATGCCCGGCGGCAGCGAAACCCGGAGCGGGGTTGCGATATGCCGCTTGCCGTTCCGGGTCGCTGTCGCCAGCCCCGTTCATCCCCCGCGGGGGGTGAGCGGGGCTTCACTCTCGTCGAACTCATCCTCGTCATGGTCATCGCCGGCATTCTCGCGGCGGTGGCCGTGCCGCGTCTGATCGGGCGCAACAGCTTCGATACCCGCGGGTTTGCCGACCAGCTTGCCGCCACGGTGCGCTTCGGACAGAAACTGGCCATCGCCCAGCGGCGCGATGTCTTCGTCCAGATGTCGACGGGCGCGGCCACGCTCTGCTACAGCGCCGTCGTGCCCTGTTCGGCGGCCGACTACGCGCCCGGGCCGGGCGGCGAAAAGCCCTACACGGTCACGGCGCCGGGCGGGGTGACGATCGCCAGCCCGGTTGCGGTGCTGGCGTTCGACGGGGGCGGGCGCCCGGATACCGCGGCCCAGCTCGACATCCAGGTCAACGGCGCCGGCGCGCACCATGTTCTGGTCGAACGGGAAACCGGCTATGTGCATGACTAGGGAAGCATTGAACCCGGATTGTCCATTAGCCGATTTGTGGCTCGTAGGGTGCGCCGTGCGCACCGATCCATGCGCCATGGCGCGCACGGCGCACCCTACTGAACCACCTCGCCCCCGGTCGCACCATCATCGTGCGCCTAATGGACAATCCGGGTTGAATCAGCTTGTCATTGCGAGGAGCGCAGCGACGCGGCATACGATTCCACATGGGCTTCAGCCCATAGTGGATCGGAGTCCTTCAGGACAATCCAGAATGCCCGCGGAATCAACGAATTCTGGATCGCCGCGGCCCTATGGGCTTCGCGATGACGGAATAAATCAGCATTCCAGCGAACGCGGCCTCAGCCTGATCGAACTGCTGGTGTTCATCGTGGTGGTGGGCATCGCGGTGGGCGGGGTGCTGTCGGTCTACAGCCTGAACACGCGGTCCAGCGCCGATCCCATGGTGCGCAAGCAGGCGCTCGCCATCGCCGAATCGCTGCTCGAGGAAGTGCTGGCCAAGCCCTACACGTATTGCGATCCCGATGATGCGGACGCCGATACCGCAACAGGCGCTTTCGTCGGCGTGGACGGCTGTGACGCGACCGTCGAGACCATCGGGCCGGAAGGCGTGGAAGACCGCTATTCCAACGTCACGCCCTACGACAACGTCAACGATTACGACGGCTTTTCCATGACCGGCATCGACGATCTCACCGGCACTGCCATCGCAGGACTGGCCGGCTACATCGCGTCGGTCCAGGTTCAGCCCGTTGCGGACTTTAATGGCATCGTCCCGGTTGTGGCCGGAGACAACGAAGCCCTGTTGGTCACCGTCACCGTCACCGCCCCAGGCAACCACAGCGTCAGCCTTTCCGGCTACCGCACGCGTTATGCGCCGAAATTCTGATCACGCCGGCTTCAGCCTGATCGAGATGATCGTCGTCATCGCGATCACCGCCATCGTCGGGTCGATGGCGGCGCTGTTCCTGCGGGTTCCGCTGGACAGCTATGTCGCCCAGGATCGCCGTGCGCGCCTGACCGACACGGCCGACACCGCGCTGCGCCGCATGGCACGGGATATCCGGCTGGCGCTGCCCAATAGCGTGCGCGTCGCCTCGGCGGGCAGCGTGGTGTATCTGGAGTTTCTCGCCACCCGCAGCGGCGGGCGCTACCGGGCGCAGGGCGACGGCAGCGCTGGCAACGACCATCTCGATTTCACGGATACCGCCGGCGACAGCAGCTTCGATATCCTGGGCCCGGCAATAGCGATGCAGGCCGGCGACAGCATCGCCGTGTACAACCTGGGGATTCCAGGCGCCGATGCCTGGGCGGGCGAGACGCTCGCCGCCTATACCGGGGCGGCCGGCAGCGTGACCAATATCGCCATTGCCGCCAAGCAGTTTCCGCTGGCATCGCCCGGCAACCGCTTTCAGGTCGTCGAAGGTCCGGTGAGCTATGTCTGCGATCCGGGCGCCGGAACGCTCACGCGCTACTGGGGCTATGCGCCCGCCGCCGTCCAGCCCACCGCGTTCGTCGCCGCCACGCAGGCGCTGCTGGCCACCCGCGTCAGCGCCTGCAGCTTCGAGTATCAGCCCGGCGTCACCGAGCGCGGCGGTCTGGTCGGCATGACGCTGAACCTGAGCCTGTCCGGCGAGACCGTACGCCTGTACGTCGCGACGCAAGTGAGCAACCAGCCATGAACCGCGTGTCGCGCAACGAGTCCGGCTTCGTGCTGCCCACCGCGATCTTCCTGCTGGTGATCCTGGCGGCGCTGGGCGGCTACATGGTGTCGCTGTCGCGCACCAGCCACCTCAGCAGCGCGCTGGATCTTCAGGGCGGACGCGCCTACCAGGCGGCACGCGCCGGTATCGAATGGGGGGCGTGGCAGGTGATCGATCCGCAAAATCTGCAGCCGGTTCCGACGCCGTGTCCGGCTTCTCCCACCACGCTGACCCTGACGGGGACGCTGGCCACCTTCACGGTGAATGTCAGCTGCACCCAAACCCTGGCCCCCGATGGGGCGGATACGATTGCGATCTATCAGGTCACATCGACCGCGATTGCGGGTGTGGCGGGCGAGCCGGATTACGTCGAGCGGCAGATACAGGCGAGTTTTTCAAAATGACGATGGGACGACAATTTTTGAAATGGGGGTTGGTCCCGCTTCTATGCGCCGCGTTTACGGCCTGGTTTGCTACGCCTGCGTGGGCCGGTATCACCGTCTCCAAGAGCTTCAGTCCAGCCACGATTGCAGTGGGTGGCAGTTCCGTGCTCACCATTTCCATAGGCAACAGCCCGCCTCCGGGCGGGACGGGCAGTATTTCTTTCACGGACAACTATCCAGCCAACCTTAAGAACGCGGCAACGCCAGCGGCCAGTTCCAGTTGTGGCGGAACGGTTACGGCTGCGGCGGGAGGCGCTTCCTTGAGCTTTAGCGGCGGTTCACTAAACGGCAACAATGTTTGCACGGTGACTGTGACGGTGACCTCGACTGTGGCGGGCAGCTACCTCAACAGTACCGGGACAGTGACCACGGCCGGTGCCGGGAACGGTGCGGCGGCGACAGCGACGTTGACGGTGACGGCCAATCCCCCGATCGTCGCCAAGAGCTTCACGCCCAACAGCATCGCCGTCGGCGGCGCCAGCACGCTTGCCGTCACCCTGACCAATTCGAACGCGGTGGCCGCCACCGGCGTTGCGTTCACGGACGCCTATCCCTCCGTCGCGCTGACCAATGCCAGCCCGACCGGCCTGAGCAACAGCTGCGGCGGCATCGCGACCGCCGTGGCTGGCGCATCGTCGCTGAGCCTGAACGGGGGGACGATCGCGGCCAACAGCAGCTGTACCGTGAGCGTGACGGTGACCTCGGCGGTCGCCGGCGGCTATCTCAACAGCACCGGCCCGGTGGTCACGGGCAATGTCGGGACCGGCACCGCGGCCACCGCCACGCTGACCGTGGTGTCGAGCGCGCCGAGCGGTTTTAATGCGTTCGAGACCGGCACGGCCGCTGGCAGCGTCAGCGGCGTGATACGGACCAAAGTCGCCGCCAGCGCCTTCGGCCTCGATGTCGTTGCCCTCAAGACCGGCGGGGCGGCGGTCGAAACCGCGTTCGCCGGCGACGTGAAGCTGGAACTCGTCGATGCGTCGGCTGGCGCCGGTTGCGGTGCGCATGCCCTGATCCGCAACCTGGGGACGCTCACTTTCACGGCTACCGACCTGGGGCGCAAGACGCTGGCCGGCATCAGCGAACCCAATGCCTGGCCCAATGCGCGGATACGCATGACGTATCCGGCGACGGGGGTGCCGACGATCATCGCCTGTTCCACCGACAACTTCGCCATCCGGCCGGCGAGTTTCGGCGGCGTAGCGGCGAGCGACGCCGACAGCGCTGCCGCCGGCGCCGCGCGCGCGCTCGACAACACCGCGGCGAGCGGTGGCGTCGTGCACAAGGCCGGCCAGCCGTTTCGCATCGCTGCGACGGCATATAACGCCGTCGGCGTCGCCACCTCGAACTATGCCGGAACGCCCGTGTCCAGCCTGACTGCGTGCGTGCTGCCGGTTTCCGGCTGTACGCTCGGCGCGCTCTCGACCGGCGCCTGGTCGACCGTCTCCGGCACGGCGACGACCGACGGCGCCAGCTATTCAGAAGTCGGCGCCTTCGCCATGAAACTGGTGGACGCCGGCTTCGCGGCGGTGGATGCGGCCGACGGTTCCACCGCGGCCGAGATGACGATCGAATCGGCTGCCGTCAATGTCGGCCGCTTCGTTCCCGATCATTTCGAGCTGACGACTGCCAGCACGCCCAAGTTCAAGACCTTCAACGACACCACATGCGGGTCGCGTTCGTTCACTTACATCGGTCAGCCGTTCGGTTACCTTACGCTGCCGGAGGCCATGATCACAGCGAAGAATGCCGCGGGTGGCGCCACGACCAACTACGCGGGGGCGCTGTGGAAGTTGGCCGCCTCCGACGCCACGCAAACGTACGTGGATGCAGACGTCAGCCATACGCTGGATACCGGCCTGGTGGGAACGCCCGTCCTCACCGAAACCGGAAGCGGCGCGGGCACGTTGAAGGCCAACGCAACGGATGAGATTGCATTCGCGCGGCCCAACCCGGTGCCGCCTTTAACGCCGCCGGCGCCTTTTCCGGCTGACATCACCCTCACCATGAGCATTCAGGACATTGCCGAGAACGGCGTTCCCGGCAACGGCATCATCGACACGACCACCCCAGCGGTGTTTCCGAGCATTCTTTTCGATTCCGGCAATGACATCCGCTTCGGCCGGCTGATCCTGTCCAATGCCCATGGCTCGGAACTGCTGGATCTGCCGGTGCCGATCGAAACCCAGTACTGGAACGGCAGCGGATTTGTGCGCAATACGGCTGATTCCTGCACGCGGCTTGTCGCCGCAAATGTGGCGCTGTCGGGCTGGAAGCGAGACCTCAACGCCTGCGAGACCTCGGTATCGCTGCCCGGCCTTTTCAAAGAAGGCCGGGGGAATCTCAAGCTTTCAAAACCCGGCGTGGGCAATACCGGCAGCGTCAATCTCACCCTTCAGTTGGGCGCTACTGCCAGTGGTAGTACCTGTGTAGCGGGCGTGCCCACTGCCGCCGTGGCAGCATCGCAAACCTGGCTGCAAGGGCGCTGGACGGGCGCCGGCTACGATCAGGACCCTACAGCGCGGGCAAGCTTCGGCCTGTATCGCGGCAGCAAGTCGTTGATCTACCTGCGCGAGATGTATTAAGCAGGATGTCGACGCAGATGCATTTTCGCGAAACTCCGATCGAATCGAATGTTTTGCCCGCCTGGCCGTAAAACACCCATGGCTTCCCTGTGCAAACGCCTTATCCAGCGCGGGCCTGTGTGAGTATCAGGCGAATTGGAGAGTGTTTTTGTCATGACGACGCTGATCGATTCGTAAGCTCTTTGACAACAATGACTTGCTTGTTTAAGCTCAGAAAAATTTTCAGGTCCGAGATATGCGGTTTTTCCGCCGAATAAGCGAACGCGGGCTTACCGCCTATTTGCGTCTTTCCGACCGCATTGCGTACGCGTGCGTCGACCGCAGGGCGACCGTGCCCAAGCTGCTTGCGGTGGGGGTGCTTCCGGTCACCGCCGAAAACTGGAAAGAGGCTCTTTCCCGCTTGCCTCGCAAGGGGCCTGTGAGCCTGGTATTGCGACCGTCCGACTACAAGCTGCGCCTGCTCGATGCGCCGAATGTGCCGGCCGACGAGGTCAAGTCCGCGGTGCGCTGGCAGATTCAGGACATGCTCGATTTCCATGCCAGCGACGGCACGGTGGACGTGCTGGAAGTCCCGCATCCCGAGCACCTGACCCATGTCCGGCAGATTTTTGCGGTGGCGGCAAAAAACAGCCTGCTGGCGGAGGAGGCGGTGCTGGCATCCAACGCCGGCCTGAATCTCGGCATCATCGACATCATGGAAACCGCCCAGCGCAACCTGACCATCCGGCTGGAGTCCCCGGGGCGGGCCATGGCGCTGTTCTCCTTCATTGAAACCGGCTGCCTGCTGACGCTGACGCTGGATGGCGAATTGTGCGTGGCGCGCACGCTGGGCGTAAACCAGACGCTGCTGGAAGGCGAGGGCAGGAATGACGCGCTGGAGCGCCTGGCGCTGGAAATCCAGCGTTCGCTGGATCATTTCGATCGCCAGTTCGGCGGGGTTCCGGTAGACCGCCTGTTGCTGGCACCCATGGAGCACGTCGGACCGTTACGCGATGGCCTGTCCGCGAATCTTGCCATCAAGGTCGAGGTGCTGAACCTTGCGGACGTACTCGATGTCTCGGGCGTTCCGGACGTGAATGCCCTGCCGCTTCCCTGCTTTCATGCCATCGGCGCAGCATTGCGGATGGAGGACACCAAGCCATGACTCAGCAGATCAATCTTGTCAGCCCGCTGCTGCTGAAAAAGAAGCGTTATGCGTTCGGTTTGCGTGAAATGGGCCTGGCGATGGGCTTGATACTGGCGTGCGCGCTTGCCTGGGCGGCTTACCTGCATTACCAGGCCGACGTGCTCGAAGCCCGGGCCACGCTGATTGAATCCCGGCAGGCCGAGGCGCAAAAGGCGCTGGATAAATTGACGCTTGCCGCAGCCCGGCCGGTGAGTGCGCTGCTGACCGAGCGTGTCAAGCTCACGCAGGCTCAGGTGGCGCAACGCGAAGCGCTGTTGGCATCGGTCGGCGACGCCCTCGAACGGACTTCAACCGGTTTCTCTCCCGGCTTGCGCGCGCTCGCGCACAGCGGCGCCGAAGGCGTCTGGCTGAATGGGTTTACCCTCTCGCCGGACTATGTGGCGCTCAAGGGGGCGGCACTGAATGCCGGCTTGTTGACGACGTATATCGACCGGCTCGGCCAGCAGCCGCCCTTTGCGGGCATGCGGTTTTCAGGCATGAATGCCGTGTTTGCGGCATCCCGGGGCGCGGGCGCAAGCCGGACCGCGGCGCTACCCGACCATCTGGATTTCGACCTGTATTCGGGCAGCCCGGATAAGCCATTATTGCAGGGAGGGGCTCATGGCCAGTGAGAAGATGCGCGAGATCGCCGCGCGGTTCGGCGTGATGAGCCTGCGGGAGCGTGTATTCATTTTTGCGGCATCGGCGGTGGTGAGTTTTGCCTTGGTGCAAACCCTGCTGATCGATGCGGGGCAGGCAGGCAAACAGCAGGCGAATGGCCGCATTCAGGCTGCCGAAGAGGCGCTGGCTCGGATCGATCAGCAGCGGCAGCAGTTCGAGCGCGAGGCCGGGCGCAATCCGGACCAGACGGCACGCGAGGCGCTCGCCGCGCAGGAAGCGCGGCTGGCGGCGCTGAATGCCGAACTGGACAAGCTTCAGCGTTCGCTGATCCCGCCCGAACGCATGAACCAGGTTCTGAAAGGCGTGGTGCAGGAGCAGGGCGGCATCCGGATTGTCGGATTCAAAACGCTCGACCCGCAACCGGTCGTCCTGCCCGGCGCCGCCGATGGCGCTCCGCCCGGATTCTATCGGCATGGTTTTGAAGTCAGGGTGAGCGGCCGGTATTCCGAGCTTGTCATGTATCTTGAACGGCTGGAAGCGTTGCCTTGGCGCCTGAACTGGATCGAGACGACGCTCGATGCCGCCGCCCGTCCGATGCTGACGCTCACTCTGACCGTCGGTCAGAGTGAGCGTCAGCATC
>JAUPLV010000225.1 GCA_030836725.1 Pseudomonadota bacterium
CGGTCTTGTAGTCGATGACGGTGCGGGCATCGCCCCGCTCATCAACGCGATCGATGCGGCCGTGCAGGATGATGTCGCCGAGGCCGTCAACCTTGAACGGCATTTCGTACGCGGCTTCGCCGGATTGATAGCGCCAGCCTTGGGCGACCCAGTCCAGCCAGGTGTCGATGTAGGCGGGCTGGATTTTTTCCCAGCGGGTGCGCCAGGCGGTGGCGGTCCAGGCGGGCAGCGTGGCGAATTCGGCATTGGATAGCTCACCCAAGCGGGTCAGCGCAGCGTCCCGCTCGGGCGGCGGCGCGCTGTCGTGAAAGCGTTTGAGAATGTGGTGCAGGGCATTGCCGTAATCGCTCTTGTCGAGCGCCTCGTCGGCTTCGTCCAGTTCCTGGATGCCGAGCACGCTTTTCACGAAAAACCGGTAGGGACAATCGAGCAGGGTTTGATACGCCGTGGGCGAATAGCGGCGCGGCAGTTGCGCGGCGCCGACTGCCGGCGCGGGTTGTATGCTGGCGTCGGGCAGCAGACTGGCCTGCGCGGGCGGCTCGCCGACCGTCTGTTCCGGCAGGGCCGTTCCCCACGCCGCCTGGTGCAGGGCCTGCAACCGCAATACCAGTGGCGAAGCGGGGTTGGGCTCGTCATTGTTCCAGGCCTGCCAGCTCAGCAGCGTCGGCCCCTGTGTCAGCAGTTGCATCAGGTCGTCGGTGGCGGCGGACGCTTCGTCGGCTGCGGTGGGCAGGCCGAGTTGCGCGCGGGTGGCCTGGGAAAACAGGCCGGGCGCGGGGCGCACCGGCAGGTGGCGGGCGTCGGCGCCGATTACGGCGACGGCTTCGAACACGCGTCCGCGCGCGGCGGGCAGCGAGGTCAGCACGACCGGACTGGTCACGCTGTCGTCGCTGAAGCTGGCGGATTCGAGCGCCAGGTTGAGCCAGCGCCGCCATTCGCTGAAGCTGTATTTTTCACTGTCGTCGGCGAGCTCGTGACGCAGGGTTTCGAGCGTGTCGAGCATGTGGGTGCCGGCGGCGTCGGCCTTGAGCGGATCGATAGCCTGGATGGCCGCGAGGCTGTCGTTGAGCCGGGTGAGCCAGACGGTGAGTGACGCCCGGTTTTGCGCAAAGTTTTGCCTGGCGCCAAACAGTGCGGCCAGCCACGGCGGCAACGCGCCAAGCTCGGCCTGTGTCAGGCTCAGGTTGTCGGCCATGCCCTGCGCCACGCCCTGGCGTCGCAGCGCAAGTTCGAGTTGCAGCACCTGGTCCTGGCGCTCGCCAAGCTCACTCAGCACGAACGGCGATTTCAGCAGGTCGAGCAATTCGACGTGCGGGAAGTCGCTGGCCACGCATTCGAGCCAGCGGTCGATGACGGCGGCCGCGGTCGTGGTCGACAGGGTCCAGCCGGTTTCGTCGGCCACCAGCACGTCCATGCGTTCGAGCAGGGCGCGCACCCGGCGCGCGGTTTCGCGGTCGAGCGCGATCAGCGCAATGTCGCGCTGTCCGTCGTTGAGCCGCGCCGCCACCCAGGTGGCGACCGCACGCGCTTCGGCTTCCAGATGCGGGGCCGGGCACAGCGTGAGATGTTCGCGGACGGGCGAATCGGAAAAGGTCGCGGCCAGGCGGGCGGCGCGTTCGCGCAGCGGCGGCTCGGTGCATTGCCACGCCTGATGCAGGGTGAACGCCACGGCGTGCGCGGCATCGACGCGGGGTTCCAGAAGGGTGACCGGAGCGAGCCCGGCACAGCGCTCGAGAAAGCGCCGCTCGACGGCGGTCAGGGGTCCGAGCGCGTAAGCGAAGAGGGGCTGCGGCGTGCGCGCGATGTGCGCGAGCAGGCGCTCGAGCGCGCGCGCATAGCGCGCCTGCGGGTCATCGCCGTCGGTATTGAGCGCCTGCCATACCGCTTCGATCAGCGCGGTTTCGCGCTCGAGGGCGGCGCCATGCAGCGCGCGAATGGGCGCGCCGGGCGCGTCGCCGAGCCGGGCAGCGGACAGTTCGTCGACCAGTTGCAGCAGCTCGCTGGCGAGCGTCCACTTGTCGACGTCGCCCAGCCAGTTCTCGCGGCGCAGCACGCCGTGCAGGCGCGCCAGGCGTTGTGCCGGGGACACGCCGCGATCGTCGGCGACACTGTCGGCCCAGCTTTTCAACGGGGTGATGTGCGGCGGAATCAGGGCGGGCAGGCCCGCGCGCCGTGCCAGTGCACGGGCAAAGTCCTGGCCGGCGCGCTGGTTGGGGACGAGTACCGTCAACCCGGACAGGTCGGGCAGGCGGTCGGCATGCTGGTCGAGCAGGGTGCGGGCGGCGGCGTGCGGCAGCGATGGCGCGCCCGGTTCGTCCAAGTGGTTCAGCGCTCCAGATACTTGCGCTTGTCCTTGACCCCGGCCCATTCGTCGGCGTCTGCGGGCGGGTCCTTGCGCTCGATGATGACTTTCCAGCCCTTGGCGAGCTCGGCATTGAGCGCGATATAGGCGCGCTGATCGTCCGGCACGTCGTCTTCGGCATAGATGGCCTCAACCGGACATTCGGCCACGCACAGGGTGCAATCGATGCACTCTTCGGGGTCGATGGCGAGGAAGTTGGGGCCTTCATGGAAGCAGTCCACGGGACAGACATCGACACAATCGGTATATTTGCACTTAACGCAGGCGTCGGTTACAACATAAGTCATTTGTATTTACCCGGATTATTTGAGAAAGCCCGGATGCTTGCTTCGGGCGATTTTGATGTAGCATATCGACACAGTTCCAAATTTTCCAGCCTTACCGTCAGCTTTTAATTTCCCTGGCCGGGTCCGGCCACCCCCATACCTACAATAGGAGCTTCATCGATGAGCGAACATGTTCATTACATATCCGACGATTCTTTCGAGCAGGAAGTCCTGCAGGCCGGCGTTCCCGTGCTGGTGGACTACTGGGCGGACTGGTGCGGCCCCTGCAAGATGATCTCACCGATTCTCGATGAAGTGGCCAAGGAATACGCCGGCAAGCTCAAGGTGTGCAAACTCAATATCGACGAAAACCAGGCGACCCCGCCCAAGTTCGGTATTCGCGGCATTCCCACCCTGATGATTTTCAAGAACGGCAACGTCGAAGCCACCAAGGTCGGCGCACTCTCCAAATCGCAACTGACCGCTTTCGTTGACAGCAACATCTGATCCCGCGCCTCCCCTGACGGCGCCTCGGCGCGCCGCCAGCAAGAAGCCCCATCCGGCGTCACCCCCTCCCCATCCGGCTCTTTCAAGCGAGCCTACTCAGGCCCCTCCCATGCATCTTTCCGAACTCAAGCAAAAACCCATCACCGAACTACTCGAGATTGCCGCCAGCAAT
>JAUPLV010000226.1:0-664 GCA_030836725.1 Pseudomonadota bacterium
CGCCTGCACAGCGCGCCTGATCAGGGGCGCCCATCCTGTCGGTACGACAAGAAGCCGGTCAGTCAGTTTCGTCTAGCGGGACGCGCGCCGCCAGGGCGCACAGCAGTTCATAACTGTTGGTTCCGGCGGCGGCGGCGACCGTATCCACCGGCAGACCTTCGCCCCACAGCACGACCGGGGCGCCGACGCCGGCGTCGGGACATTCGCTCAAATCCACGCACAGCATATCCATCGATACCCGCCCGAGGGTGCGACTGATGTGGCCATCGACCAGAACCGGGGTGCCGGTCAGGGCGTGACGCGGATAGCCGTCCGCATAGCCGCAGGCGACCACACCCACCCGCATCGCACGCTCGGCGCGAAACAGCTGGCCATAGCCCACGCCCTCGCCCGGCTGCAGGGTCTGCACGCTGATGATTTCCGACTGCAGGGTCATCGCCGGCCGCAAACCCAACTCGGCGGCCGACACGTCGGCAAATGGCGACGCGCCGTACAGCATGATGCCAGGGCGCACCCAGGCACCCTGGGTCTCGGGAAAGCGCAACAGCGCCGCCGAATTGGCACTGCTCCACGGCAGATCCGCGTCCGCCATCTCGCGCAAAAAAGGCTGCAGCTGCCAGGCGACGCCAGCAGCTTCATCGGCCTGGGCAAAGTGGGTCATCAA
>JAUPLV010000226.1:674-3305 GCA_030836725.1 Pseudomonadota bacterium
CTGGCCACTCCGGGCAAGGCCCGCGCCCGCGCGACGACAGCCGCGTAGTCGGCAAGTGGGAATCCCAGTCGGTGCATGCCGCTGTCGAACTTGAGAAAAACATGCAGCGGACGGGCGGGCGGCTGACGCTGAAACCAGTCAAGCTGTGCCGCATGATGCAGCACCGGCCACAAATCCAGCTCGGCACAGGTGGCGATTTCATCCGCGCCAAACAAGCCTTCGAGCAGCAGGATGGGTTGCTCCACCCCCATCAGGCGCAGGTTGGCCGCCTCTTCCAGGGTCAGCACGGCAAAGCCGTCGGCCGCCGCAAACGCGCGCCGCGCACGCGACAGTCCATGTCCATAGGCATTGGCCTTGACCACGGCAAGCACCTGCGCCGCCCCCGCGCGGGCACGCGCCACCCGCAGGTTGTGCGCCATCGCACCAATGGAAATACGGGCTCGAACCGGGCGCATCCGCTTAGTAGGAACCCGGCTGCGCCAGCGATTCGAAGCGCGTGTATTCGCCGACAAAAGCCAGCCGCACCGTGCCGATGGGGCCGTTGCGCTGCTTGCTGATGATGATTTCGGCGGTACCCTTGTCCTGCGTGTCGGGGTTGTAGACCTCGTCGCGGTAAATGAACAGGATGACGTCGGCGTCCTGCTCGATGGCGCCCGATTCGCGCAGATCGGACATCACCGGGCGCTTGTTGGGGCGCTGTTCCAGGCCGCGGTTCAGCTGCGACAGCGCCACCACCGGCACCTGCAGCTCTTTAGCCAGGCCCTTCAGCGCGCGCGAGATTTCGGAAATTTCGGTCGCACGGTTTTCACCGTTCCCACTACCTGCCATGAGCTGCAAATAGTCGATCACGATCAGGCCAAGTTTGCCGCACTGGCGCATCAAACGGCGCGCGCGTGCGCGCAGTTCCAGCACATTCAATCCGGGTGATTCATCAATGAATACCGGTGCTTCATTGAGCTTGCCGAGCGCGTAAGTCAGACGCTGCCAGTCATCCTCGCCCAGCTTGCCGGTGCGCAACCGGTGCTGGTCGAGCTTGCCGACCGAACCAATCATCCGCATCACCAGTTGGGCGCCGCCCATTTCCATCGAAAACACCGCCACCGGCAGGCCGGTATCGAGGGCGACGTTCTCGGCGATGTTGAGCGAGAACGCGGTCTTACCCATCGACGGTCGTCCGGCGACAATGATGAGGTCGCCTGGCTGGAAACCCGAGGTTTTCTGGTCGAGGTCGTGAAACCCCGTAGGCACACCCGTAATCCCGGAATCATTGTCGCGGTGATACAACTCGTCAATCCGCTCGACCACTTCCTTCAACAGCGGCTTGATTTCGGTGAAACCTGCCTGACCACGGCTACCGGATTCGGCAATTTCAAAAACCTTGGCTTCGGCTTCGTCGAGCAACTGCGACGCGCTGCGTCCGGCGGGGGCATAGGCGGTGTCGGCAATTCCGGTTGCCACCTCGGCCAGGCGGCGCATCACCGAGCGTTCGCGCACGATTTCGGCATAGCGGCGGATATTGGCGGCCGATGGCGTGTTGCTCGCCAGTGCGACGATGTAGGCCAGCCCGCCCACGCTTTCAAGCTGCCCCATCGACTGCAGCGCCTCGGACACCGTCACCGCGTCGGCCGGACGGTTTTCGGCAATCTGCCGCACGATCGCACGCAGAATCTGACGGTGGTCCTGGCGGTAGAGATCGCTTTCTGACACCACGTCGCCAATCCGATCCCACGCGCTGTTGTCCAGCAGCAGGCCGCCCAAGACGGCTTGCTCGGCTTCGAGCGAGTGCGGAGGCAGGCGCATTTGCGCCAGCTGAGGATCGGGACTTGCAGTGAGCGGATGTATGGCAGCCATGGCGCGATTTTAGGCTTCAGCCCTCCCGCCTCCAAGGGATAAGATGTGGATAGAAGGTGGACAGTTAGGTATATCCAGGCAGACGGCACATAAAAAAGGGAGCCGAAGCTCCCTTTCCTGATGCCAGAGCAAGAATTACTGCTCAGCCACCACCGTCACGGTGATATTGGTCACCACATCATGATGCAATCCAAGCACCACGGGGTATTCACCGACAGCCTTGAACGGGCCTTCCGGCATGCGAACGTCTGCCTTGGCCACGTCGTGACCCTGAGCCTTCAATGCGTCAGCAATATCTGCATTGGTGATGGAGCCAAACAGACGGCCATCGACACCGGCTTTCTGGCTCACGGTCACAGCAAAGCCTTCCAGCTTCTCGCCACGACGCTGGGCATCCGCCAGTTTCTCGGCCGCCACGCGCTCCAGCTCAGCCTTCTGTACAGCGAAGGCGTCCATGTTGGCCTGCGTGGCGCGACGTGCGCGGCCGGTGGGGATCAGAAAGTTGCGGGCATAGCCGTCTTTCACTTTTACCACGTCACCCAGATTGCCCAGGTTGACGACTTTATCCATCAGAATGATTTGCATGGTCGTCTCCTTGATTAATGCAGGTCGGTGTAAGGCATGAGTGCCAGGAAACGGGCGCGCTTGATCGCAGTGCCCAGTTGACGCTGGTAATGCGCCTTGGTGCCGGTGATGCGGGCCGGAATGATACGGCCGTTTTCAGCGATGAATTCCTTCAGCACTTCGATGTCCTTGTAATCGACTTCGGCGACTTTCTCA
>JAUPLV010000227.1 GCA_030836725.1 Pseudomonadota bacterium
GACAGTGCGTGGAATTGGGTGCTGTGAAACCTGCCCAGGTGACGCGAATCGGTATCCACGTAGGGCAGGAAGTCAGAGGACGACGATGGGTCGCCTCGGGATAAGATTCGAGCGGCCAGAAAAGAAGCCGAGCGCTTCACGTGGTCACCGGCTCGAAGCAGGTGGACGTGAAAACGCTCGACGATCTGGACGCGTACAACGGATGCTGCAGGCGTCGCTAGCGGAAGCGCGAAAACCTCCGGTGGCGCACTTGCCGATGGACCAGCCGTGTTCACGCCGCTTTGGCGGCAGGCGGGGACGCAGCAGTCGCTCCTTCGGCGCCTGTCTGCTTGGGAGCTTGTGTCGCAGCCCGACTGCCGAATTCCGATTGCGCTTGTGCGAACTCGGGTTCCTTGGTCAAGCTACGGACACGTCGCGCAGCGGGTTCGCTGGCGACCTCGGGTAGACACTCGACGGCGACTTCGCCGCTTTGACGCAACAACCTCTGGATCGCGATGACCGGCGCCACAAACATGGCACTGGATAGCATGCGAACGAACTGGCCGATGCGTTTGTTGCGCGCCAGCCGTGCCTTTTGCGTGCGCAAAGTTTCCTTGCAGCGCAGATAGAGGGCGAGGTGCGTCCGCTTCATCTCCGGATCGGATTCGAGCTGGTTCATCACTTCAGTGGCGATGGCGGGGTTTCCGACACGGCTGTAGAAGCTGACCCAGGCTTTCTCTTCTTCGAAGTCGACGCCGAAGCGTCGGGAGCGGGAACGATGGATTTTCTCTTGGGACATGGGGTTCTCCGAAAAAAAGGGGAACGCCATCCCCGGTGGGGAAACGGCGAAGTCTCCCCAGGGTTGCGGCGATGTAAAACGCTGATAAACTGACCAGCGTTCACATGGAGGCCATCACGATGCTTCGTTCAGGCAACTCACTACGATTCACGGCCAAGGAGGTCGAAGAACACCAAGGATTCGGTGTCGACCTCGGTGGCGTGAAATCTCCGGACGACTTCGTCAACGCGCTCGTTCCTTGGATCGAGGCGTTGGGCGAAGTACGACCGGATCTCCTGGCCAAGCTGGCTCAGGATCTGGCGAAGGCCAAGGGTGCGAAACTGCCACCGCGACTCAGCGTCGTGCCTTCTTCAGATTATCCCGAGAAATCTTGACCCATTGGCGGGCGATACGCTCGACGTGAACCAAATCGTCGGCTTCGATCTCACCCGACTGCTTCAACTGCTTGATCATCTCCAGAACCAGTTCTGGATCGTCTTTTGCCATCTCGATGACGATGGCTGAAACCCGCCTGCGGTAACGGTCAATCATGGTGATCAACCTCCCACAGCGAGTCGACAGAAGCGACAGACACCGAACCGGATGCATCGCGGTCGGCATATGGCTTGCGTGGCGTCAGCAGTGCGCCGACATCAGGTTTTTGTGGCGCGACGGTCTGGCAAATGCCGGAACCGCCAAGCAAGACCCCGATAGGACGTGCATTGCTGGTCAGACTTGCTACGAACATGGTGTTCTCCTTCAATAAAGAAGGGGAACACCAGTCCCCGGCAGGGAACGATGTTCCCCACATGGGATTTCTCCAGCCGTTGCTGACCGGAGAAGCTCGGTGATGGCACGCCTTGCAGCGCGCAAAAAACAAAAGGCCCACGGTCCTTGCGAACTGGGGCCTTTTCTACTGCGGCGAAACGCGTCTACGCACAAGGCGCAGCCGAGTATTCGACGCACGACACCATCAGACCCGAAGGCCTGCCGGTATGTACAATATTCAGCGGGAGGCTGAATGGATACGAAGCCACTTTCGCGGCTTGACCGGAATTGCTTCCGGTCGCTTCAGGGCGGGTAACGACCGCAACGCCAGCAGTGAATGCCGGACTTCACAGAAGGCCTGAAGACAGGTCCGAGTGAAGGCTGTGTAGGTACGATACCCACAATAAGCGATTCGAGTATTGCACGGTGTGCAGGCACGTTCAAGGGAACGGGAGGCTTCTTGACGCTACGCCACCCGCAAGCCTGCCTTTATCCGCCAGCTTTTGCATGGCGAAGGGGTCGAGGCGCTTACGACAAGCCTGCGTCAGCTTGGCACAGCGTTCATCCCTCGTTGACCGGATCGGCATCACGTTCACGTTGGCGAGCCAGTACGCCACCGAGATAAGCACTCGACGCTCGTTTTCTCGCATGGCCAGCCAATTCCGCAACCTCCTGCCGCGCCGACTTGTCGATTTCCGTTGGCAGCTTCGCGCCGCCACGTACCGGCGCAGCTTGTCCAGTCAGACTCTCGAACTGATCGATCAGTACTTCGTGCCGCAGCCCGTGCGCGGTGACACCCAACGCCTTTTGAGTAATGCCGAATTTCTCCAGTACATAGTTGAATCGGCGTAGAGCTTGTTCCAGCTTGTGCGAAGGATGTCCCATATGGCCATCACGGGCAGAGACCACCGTCCGCGCATGTTCGATCGCAGCAACGCGTTCCGGTGTGTCCAATGCGACGAAGCGCTCGCGACCGCCCTTGCTGCCACCCTTGATGCGCGCATATAGGTCGGCTTTCCTTTTGTGGAGCGGCAGTCCGGTGGCTTCGAACGCTACGACGCATACGTGAGGCCGGAACATGATCGCCTCTTTCCTGCGTAGGCCCATTGTCCGAACCAGCCACATCGCCGCACCCACATACGGGTCGAACCGGCACATCTCCCCGATGAGGCCATCGATATCGATCCGTTGCGCAGACCAACTTTTGTCTCGCTCGGCTGCCTCATGGCGCTCATACTCATCGGGTTTCAATCCATAGTCCTGCGGCTGTCTCACCAGCCCGTGTTTCCCGAGCCACTGGGCGAGCCCCCGCAAGAAACTCAGGTAAGTCTGAATCGTCGCCGGTGCGAGTTTTTCTTTTTGCCAAACAGCCACCATCGCTTTGATGTGACGCTCACCCAGATTGCGCGGATCGGGCAGTGTCTTGAATCCGGCCTTATGTTTGAGGTCGCGAAAAAACCGCCGCAGGAAGTCCGCCCGTTCTTGCCGCGTCTTGAATGACACCTCCTTGTGTCTGGCCGTGTGCTGCTTGTTGAAAAGATCGATCAAGAGTTCGAGCACCTTGAGCGGTGGCGTTTTACCGGTCGGGTGGCGCGCAAGGATTTCCTGTGCGCTTAGTCCGTTCCATTCCTGGCGGCGGCGCGGTTGATGGACGAGCGAGGTCGCCGTACGCGAGGTACGGGTGTGAACTGTTGCTTTGGACATGCTGTCCTCCGTTGTCGACCGCCCGCCGCTCGAAAAGCGGGCGGGTCCAGCAAACGCGGAATCGAAG
>JAUPLV010000228.1 GCA_030836725.1 Pseudomonadota bacterium
TCATCCAGCTTCTTCAGATGCGCCAGCTTGTCGGCGATCTTGCCTTCGAGGCCGCGCGGGGTGGGTGCGTAGAACTGCTGCTCTTCGAGGTCGTCGGGGAAGTAGCGTTCGCCGGCGGCGTAGGCTTCGGGCTCGTCGTGGGCGTAGCGGTAGGCGCGGCCGTAGCCCAGTTCCTTCATCAGCTTGGTGGGGGCGTTGCGCAGGTGGATGGGAACATCGTTGGAGGGGTTGGACTGCACGAAGGCGCGCGCGGCGTTGTAGGCGACATAGGCGGCGTTGCTCTTGGGCGCGCAGGCGAGGTAGAGGCAGGCTTCGGCGAGCGCGAGTTCGCCCTCGGGGGTGCCGAGGCGCTCGTAGGTTTCGACGGCATCCAATGCCAGCCGCAGCGCGCGCGGGTCGGCCAGGCCGATGTCTTCGCTGGCCATGCGGATCAGCCGGCGGCCGAGGTAGCGCGGGTCGGCGCCGCCGTCGAGCATGCGCACCAGCCAGTACAGCGAGGCGTCTGGGTCGCTGCCGCGCACGCTTTTGTGCAGCGCGGAAATCTGGTCGTAGAAGGCTTCGCCGCCCTTGTCGAAGCGGCGCATCGATTGCGCCAGGGCGTTCTCGACGAAGGCGGTGTCGACTTCCTTCACCTGCGAGATGCGCGCGGCGGTGTCGAGTTGCTCCAGCAGGTTCAGGAGTTTGCGGGCGTCGCCGTCGGCGTAGGCGGCCAGCAGCTTGTCGACGCCCTCCCCCAGCTTCAGGTCCGGCAGTTCCTGCAAGGCGCGCTGCATCAGCTGGCCGAGTTCGTCGGGGGTGAGCGACTTCAGCACGTAGACCTGGGCGCGCGACAGCAGCGCGCCGACGACCTCGAACGAGGGATTTTCGGTGGTGGCGCCGATGAAGGTGAACAGCCCGGATTCGACGTGCGGCAGGAACGCATCCTGCTGCGATTTGTTGAAGCGGTGGACTTCGTCGACGAAGAGAATGGTGGCGCGGCCCAGGGTCTGGTTCATGCGCGCGCGCTCGACGGCTTCGCGGATGTCCTTGACGCCGGAGAGCACGGCGGAAATGGCGATGAAGTCGGCGCCGAAGGCCTGCGCGGTCAGCCGCGCCAGCGTGGTCTTGCCCACCCCCGGCGGCCCCCACAAAATCATCGAATGCAGCTTGCCGGAGTCGAAGGCGAGCCGCAGCGGTTTGCCGGGGCCGAGCAAGTGGGTTTGCCCGACCACGTCGGCCAGGGTGCGCGGACGCAGGCGTTCGGCCAGCGGCGCGTTGGGGTCGTCGCGCGCGGGCTCGGGGGTGTCGGTCTGGAAAAGGTCTTGGGTGGACATGGACGCCAATTATCTCTCAGAACCTGATGGCGATTGGAGGGCCGCTCCCGGCTCGATACCCTGCACCATCCCTGTAGGAGGGGCTTTAGCCCCGATGGGTAGATCTATCGCGGGTAAACCCGCTCCCACAGGATACGCTCCGCTCCCGGCTCGATACCCTGCACCATCCCTGTGGGAGGGGCTTCAGCCCCGATGGGTGGATCTATCGCGGGTAAACCCGCTCCCACAGGATGCGCTCCGCTCCCGGCTCGATACCCCGCACCATCACTGTGGGAGGGGCTTCAGCCCCGATGGGTGGATCTATCGCGGGTAAACCCGCTCCCACAGGATGCGCGGAATGCCCGTTCGACCCACCGAACGGATTACTCGCCGATGATGTCGGCGCCCTTGGGCGGGGTGAAGGTGAAGTGCGTCGGTGCGATGGCGGGATTGCGCGCAAAGCGCGACAGCGTGAGCGTGGTGCGCTGGCCGAAGAAGTCGAACAGTTCCATCCGCACCAGCGTGTCGCCCTTGAAACCCATGCGGATGCGCTCGAAGCTGGTGTCCTTGTTCTTCGGGGTGGCATCCAGCCATTCCAGGCCGTCGGCCTTCCCGGCGTCTTTCAGGCTGAAGTATTTCTCGATGGCGTTGTCGCCGGCCAGCAGCGCCGCGGGCGTGCCGGCGATGACGTCGCCGAGCGGCTTGACGGTGACCTGTTCGAGGTCGGCATCGTACAGCCACAGCTTGGCGCCGTCGCCGACGATCACCTGCTCATACGGCTTGTTGTAATCCCAGCGGAATTTTCCCGGGCGGGCGAAGGCCATCCTGCCGCTGGCCTGCTGGGTGACGCGGCCTTGCTTGTCGGTGACGGTCTGGGTGAAATCAGCCTCGGCGGTCTTGGCATCGGCGACAAAGGCTTTCAGGCGGTCGACGCCGCCAGCGTGGGCGATCAGCGGCAGCGCCAAAGCACAGGCCACAATAAAATGTTTCAAATATGTTCTCCAAAGGGACGGCCTTGTCGTCAGGCGGCAAAAACCGTGCGGGGTTCCCGTGCGCAAAACAAAACCGCCCTGCACTATAACGTGCAGGGCGGTTGGGGGTGAAGCAGTCAGTCTTTAAGCAATCAGCGGCACGATCAGCAGCGCCACGATGTTGATGATCTTGATCAGCGGGTTGACGGCCGGGCCGGCGGTGTCCTTGTAGGGATCGCCGACGGTGTCGCCGGTAACGGCGGCCTTGTGAGCCTCGCTACCCTTGCCGCCGAAGTTGCCTTCCTCGATGTACTTCTTGGCGTTGTCCCAGGCGCCGCCGCCGGTGGTCATGGAGATGGCCACGAAAATACCGGTGATGATGGTGCCGACCAGGACGCCGCCCAGCGCCTGCGCGCCGAGGGTGAGGCCGACGATGACGGGAACGGCGACCGGCAGCAGCGACGGCACGATCATTTCCTTGATCGCGGCCTTGGTCAGCATGTCGACGCAGGTGCCGTATTCCGGCTTGGCCGTGCCTTCCATGATGCCGGGGATTTCCTTGAACTGGCGGCGAACTTCCACCACCACGGAACCGGCGGCGCGGCCGACCGCTTCCATGCCCATCGCGCCGAACAGGTAGGGCACCATGCCGCCGATGAACAGGCCGATGATGACCATGTGGTTGGACAGGTCGAAGGCCATTGCGGTGGCCATCGGGTCATCCAGCAACGCCTTGGCATTGATCGCGTGGGTGTAATCGGCGAACAGCACCAGGGCTGCAAGGCCGGCCGAGCCGATGGCGTAGCCCTTGGTGACGGCCTTGGTGGTGTTGCCCACGGCGTCGAGCGGGTCGGTGATGTTGCGGATGTTGTCCGGCAGGCCGGCCATTTCGGCGATGCCGCCGGCGTTGTCGGTGATCGGGCCGTAGGCGTCAAGCGCGACGATGATGCCGGCCATCGACAGCATGGAGGTGGCGGCGATGGCGATGCCGTACAGGCCAGCCAGTTCATAGGCGCCCC
>JAUPLV010000229.1 GCA_030836725.1 Pseudomonadota bacterium
AAGCCGTGGCCGATGCGAATGTCAGTCATTCAGGTGCTCCAGGATGAGGCTCGCCAGACGCAGGTCCTGCGGATAAGTCACCTTGAGGTTGCGGCTGTCCGATTCGACCAGACGCGGTTGCAGGCCAAGCCGTTCGATGGCGGATGCCTCGTCGGTCATGTCGCTGCCCGCCGCGCTCAGGGCTTCGCTCAGTTTTCCATGGCGAAACATCTGCGGGGTCTGCGCCTGCCACAGGCCGGCGCGCGGCACGGTGGCCTCGGCCCTGGCCCCGGACGCCCCATCGGCGGCAGCGCGTTTGAGGGTGTCGGCCACCGGCACCGCGAGCAGGCCGCCGACGACATCATCCGCCACCTCGTCGAGCAGTTGGCTCAGGCGTTCCGCCGGCAGACATGGCCGCGCGGCATCGTGCACCAGCACCCAGTCGTCCGCCGCGCATTCGACCGCCATGGCCTGCAGCCCGTTCAACACGGTTTCGGCGCGGGTGGCGCCGCCGCAGCGCAGCACCTGCAGACGGTTCTCCCAGCCAGCCCATTCATAGTTGTCCCACCAGGTGTCGTTGGGCGAGATCACCACGAACAGCTTGGCTATGCGGGGCTCGCGCGCCAGAACGATGAGGGCATGGGCGATCAGCGGAATCGAGTTGAGCGGCAGGTACTGCTTGGGCGCCGCATTTTGATTCGGGGCAGCCTGATTCGGTGCGGCGGCGCCCATGCGCGAGCCGGTCCCCGCAGCGGGGATCAGTGCGTAAAAGCTCATGCGTCACCTCCGGGCGCCAGGACTTCACGGTTGCCGTTCGACTGCATCGACGACACCAGGCCAGCGCGCTCCATGTCCTCGATCATGCGCGCGGCGCGGTTGTAGCCGATGCGCAACTGGCGCTGCACCGACGAGATCGAAGCGCGTCGCGACTTCAGCACATAGGCGACGGCCTGATCGTACAGCGGATCGGCTTCCGCGCCCGCCTCGCCTGGTTCACCGCCGCCCTCGCCCCCCTCTTCGAGCGATTCGAGCATGCCTTCGACGTATTCGGGTTCGCCCAGCGATTTCAGATAATCGACCACGCGATGGACTTCGTTGTCCGACACGAAGGCGCCATGCACGCGCTGCGGCAGCCCGCTTCCGGGCGGCAGGTAGAGCATGTCGCCCTGCCCGAGCAAGGCCTCGGCGCCCATCTGGTCGAGGATGGTGCGCGAGTCGATCTTGCTGGAAACCTGGAAAGCGATGCGCGTCGGAATGTTGGCCTTGATCAGGCCGGTGATGACGTCGACCGACGGCCGCTGCGTCGCCAGGATCAGGTGGATGCCCGCCGCCCTGGCTTTTTGGGCCAGCCGCGCGATCAGTTCTTCGACCTTCTTGCCGACCACCATCATCAGGTCGGCAAGTTCGTCGATCATCACCACGATCATCGGCAGGGTTTCCAGCGGCTCGGGGTTGTCCGGCGTCAGGCTGAAGGGATGGGTCAGCGGCGTACCGGCTTTCTTCGCGTCGCGCACCTTCTGGTTATAGCCGGCGAGGTTGCGCACGCCGACCGCCGACAGCAGCTTGTAGCGCCGTTCCATTTCGGCCACGCACCAGTTGAGCGCGCTGGCAGCCTGCTTCATGTCGGTGACCACCGGCGCCAGCAGGTGCGGAATGCCCTCGTAGATGGAAAGCTCCAGCATCTTGGGGTCGACCATGATCATGCGCACCGCGCTCGGGTCGGACTTGTACACCAGCGACAGGATCATCGCGTTGACGCCGACCGACTTGCCCGAGCCGGTGGTGCCCGCCACCAGCAGATGCGGCATCTTGCCCAGGTCCGCCACCACCGGGTTGCCGGCGATATCCTTGCCCAGGGTGATGGTCAGGGGACTCGAACTGTCGTGATAGGCCTTGGAGCCGAGAATTTCGGACAGCCGAACCATTTGCCGTTTGGCGTTGGGGATCTCCAGCCCCATGGTGTGCTTGCCCGGAATCGCCTCGACCACGCGAATGCTGATCACCGACAGCGTGCGTGCCAGATCCTTCGCCAGATTGACGATCTGGTTGCCCTTCACTCCCGTCGCCGGCTCGATCTCGTAGCGCGTGATGACCGGGCCGGGCGAAGCCGACACCACCTTCACCTCGACGCCGAATTCGGCGAGCTTGCGCTCGATCATCAGCGAGGTGAACTCCAGCGCCTCGGGGCTCGCGGTTTCCACAGCCACTTCCGCCGGGTCGAGCAGATGCAGCGGCGGCAGCGGCGAATCGGGAAGCTCGGAAAACAGCGGCGCCTGCTTTTCGGTGACGGCACGCCCGGATTGCGGCACTTCCCTGACCACCGGCTCGATGCGGATGGGCGGCGCATCGATGCGCCTTTTCTTTTCCACCGACACGATGGTTTCGCGCTGCTGCTGCGCCGCCTCACCCAGCTTGCGGTCGCGATAGGCCTGCCAGGCCTGGATCGACTTCCACCAGCCCCGCTCCACCCACTCCCCGATGCGCTCGGCCATGGCGAGCCACGACACGCCGGTAAAGAGACTGAAGCCCACCGCCATCAACAGCAGCAGGATCAGCGAACCGCCGGTAAAGCCGAGCAGCGCACCGGCCGAATCGCCCACGACCCGGCCCAGGACGCCGCCGTGCACATCGCCGGGAAGCGTCACCGCCCAGTGCCAGGTGCGCAACGATTCGACGCCGGTGCTGGCCAGAAGCAACAGTCCGAAACCGCCGAGCCGGAACCAGCGCTGACGCCCGCCGGCCAGCGGAGCTTCATCCAGATTGCGGAAGGTGTGGATGACATAGGCCATCGCCAGCACCACCCACCACCAGGCTGACAAGCCGAACAGCATCAGCAGCAGATCCGACACCCTGGCGCCGGCAGGGCCGCCCAGATTATGCGGCGCATCGTGGCCGCCCGTTGTCGAATAACCGGGGTCGGCCTGATCGTAGGTCAGCAGAGTCGCCGCCAGCAACAGCGCGGCAAAACCCACCAGCAAGGCGCGGGCTTCGCGCAGCAGGCGCTGCATACGGGGCGGCAAAGGCTGGGACAAACGGGGAGCAGGACGCGCCATGGGAACTTAACAAGCAAAAGTGGCCTGAATTATACCGGGTCGACGACATGGAAACGCTGCCGTCAAGATTGGTTAGAATAGCCTGCTTTTCCCCCCACACCCGTGCAGACACCATGAGCGCCACACACCACAAACTCATCATCCTCGGCTCCGGCCCCGCCGGCTATTCGGCCGCCGTCTACGCCGCCCGCGCCAACCTCTCCCCCGTCATCATCACCGGCATGCAGCAAG
>JAUPLV010000087.1 GCA_030836725.1 Pseudomonadota bacterium
GCAGCTCGGCGACAAAAACCCGATCCTGTCGATCCACGACGTCGGCGCCGGCGGCCTGTCGAACGCGCTGCCCGAACTGGTGCACGGCGGCGGCCGCGGCGGCCGCTTCGAGCTGCGCGCCGCGCCGTCGGAAGAATCCGGCATGTCGCCGCGCGAAATCTGGTGCAACGAGGCGCAGGAGCGCTACGTGCTGGCGATCCCGCCGCAGCGCCTGGACGAATTCCGCGGCCTCTGCGAACGCGAGCGCTGCCCGTTCGCGGTGCTGGGCGAGGCGACCGAGGACAACCACCTGCTGGTGACCGACAGCCATTTCCAGAATGCGCCGGTGGACGTGAGCCTGGATGTGATCCTCGGCAAGCCGCCGAAGATGACGCGCGATGTCGCGCATCGGGCCAGCGTGCCGGCGCCGCTGACGCTGGACGGTATCGACCTCAAGGATGCCGCTTACCGCGTGCTGGCGATGCCCGGCGTGGCGTCGAAGATGTTCCTGATTTCAATCGGCGACCGCACCGTCGGCGGCTTGACCGCGCGCGACCAGTGCGTGGGGCCGTGGCAGGTTCCGGTGGCCGATTGCGCGATCACGCTGGCGGGTTATCAGACCACACAGGGCGAGGTGTTTTCCATCGGCGAGAAAGCCCCGCTGGCCCTGATCGATGCGCCCGCATCGGGGCGCATGGCGATCGTCGAGGCAATCACCAACCTGGCCGCCGCGCGCGTGGAAGGCCTCGCCGAGGTGAAGCTGTCGGCCAACTGGATGGCGCCGGCCGGCCATCCCGGCGAGGATGCCGCACTGTTCGATACCGTGGCGGCAGTTTCGAATTATTGCCAGGCGCTGGGCGTTTCCATCCCGGTCGGCAAAGATTCGATGAGCATGAAATCGGTGTGGCAGGACGGCGGCGAGAAGAAGGCGGTGACCTCGCCGATCTCGCTGGTGATTTCGGCCTTCGCCAACACCCCCGATGCGACGCGGCACCTGACGCCGCAACTGCGCGCCGATGCCGGCGACACCGACCTCGTCCTGATCGACCTGGGGCTGGGAAGGAACCGCCTTGGCGCATCGAGCTTTGCGCAGGCATACAAGCAGATGGGCGACGACTGCCCGGATGCGCCGGAGTCCGCTGCGCTCATCGCGTTCTTCGACACCGTGCAGGCGCTGAACGTGGCCGGCAAGCTGCTGGCCTATCACGACCGTTCCGACGGCGGCCTGTTCGCGGCGCTGGCCGAAATGGCATTTGCCGGTCACTGCGGGGTGGATCTGGACCTCGATGAACTATGCCTCGACCAGATCCGCCGCGAGGTCGAGGATGAAGGCCGGCCGGAACCGGAAGCACCGGGCGAAGCCGGATATTCCGCGCGCATTTTCAATGTGCTGTTCAACGAGGAAGCCGGCGCGGTGCTGCAAGTGCGGCGCGGCGACACCCAGGCGGTGATGCAGGCCTTCATGGATGCCGGCCTGCGCGGCGAATTCCATGTGATCGGCCAGCCCAATGCCAGTGACCGCGTGCGCATGCTGCGCAGCGACCGGGTGTTTTTCGACGAGGCGCGCGCCGACCTGCAAGGCGCCTGGGCGCGCACCAGCCACGAAATGGCGAAGCTGCGCGACAACCCGGCGTGCGCCGGGCAGGAATTCGCGCGCATCGCCGACGCCTCCGACCCCGGCCTGCGCTATGCGCCGGGCTTCGACGTCGACGAGGATATCGCCGCGCCGTTCATCGCGACCGGCAAGCGTCCGCGCGTGGCGGTGCTGCGCGAGCAGGGCGTCAACGGCCAGGTCGAGATGGCCGCGGCCTTCGATGCCGCCGGCTTTGCGACGGTCGACGTGCACATGAGCGACATCCTCTCCGGGCGGGTGAGCCTCGGCGATTTCACCGGGCTGGCCGCATGCGGCGGTTTCAGCTACGGCGACGTTCTCGGCGCGGGCGGCGGCTGGGCCAAGTCGATTTTGTTCAATCCGCGCGCGCGCGACCAGTTCTCGGCATTCTTCGAACGCGCCGACACTTTCGCGCTGGGCGTCTGCAACGGCTGCCAGATGATGAGCCAGCTGCATGACCTGATTCCGGGCGCGGCCGCCTGGCCGCGGTTCGAGCGCAACCTGTCGGAGCAGTTCGAGGCACGTTTCGCGCAGGTGGAGGTGCTGGACTCGCCGTCGATCTTCTTCGCCGGAATGACCGGCTCGGTGATGCCGATCGCGGTCTCGCACGGCGAAGGCCGGGTCGCTTTCCGCGACGCCGCGCATGCCGCGCTGGCGCAGCCCATGCTGCGTTACGTCGATCATTACGGCGTGCCGACCGAGACCTATCCGCTCAATCCCAACGGCTCGCCCGGCGGACTGACCGGGTTCACCACCGCGGACGGCCGTTTCAGCATCCTGATGCCGCATCCCGAGCGGGTTTTCCGCGGCGCGCAACTGTCATGGAAACCGGATGGAATGAGCGGCGCGGCCCCCTGGCTGCGGATGTTCCGCAACGCGCGGCGCGCGGTTGGGTGATGCGCGCCGACTATGCGAAAATGACAGACTTTGCCGCACCCCGTCCCGCTACTGCGCCGGGCTCCGATTCCCAATAGCCATGAATGCACCCGAAAATCTCCTGACCGACGATCACCTGCGCGCGCAGGTCAAACTGCTGGGCACCCTGCTGGGCCAGGTGCTGCTGCAGTTTGCCGGCGAGGACGTATTCGAGGCGGTGGAAAACCTGCGGCGTGGCTTTGCCGAATTGCAGCAGCAGGAAGACCAGCAGCGCCGCACCGAGTTGATGGCGATGATCGATGCCATGCCGGCCGGCAAGGTGGAACTGGTGGTGCGCGCCTTCTCCAGCTATTTCATGCTGGTCAACGTGGCGGAGGAAAGCTTCGCGCACCGCAACCGCCGCTGCATGCTGTCGCACGGCATGCCGCTGTGGGAAGGCTCGTTCGACCGCACCCTGGCCGACATCAAGGCACAGGGCATTCCGGTCGGCACCCTGCAGGAGATGCTCGACCGGCTGCACTACGCACCGGTGTTTACCGCGCATCCCACCGAAGCGCGTCGCCGCGCGGTGATGGAAGGGGTGCGGCGGGTGTTCCTGATTTGCGACCGCTTCTACAGCTCCAACCTCGGCGTGAACGACCAGCGCGAGCTGGAAGCGCAACTGGCCGCAGAAATCCAGGTGATGTGGCGTACCGACGAACTGCGCTCCGCCAAGCTCGAAGTGCGGGACGAGGTGCGCAACGGCCTGTATTACGTGCGGGAAAGCCTGTTCGAGGCGGTGCCGAAGGCGTATCAATATTTCGAGAAGGCGTTGCGCAAGCATTACGGCGTCAACGCCGATGGCGTCGCCCCCATCAGCGTGCCGAGCTTTATCCGCTTCGGTTCCTGGATCGGCGGCGACCGCGACGGCAACCCGTTCGTGACCGCGGACGTCACCGAGTGGACCGTGCACCGGCAGATGCAGGAAGCGCTCGAAGAATATCGCGCACGGGTGCTCGATCTGCGGAAAACGCTCACCCACAGCAGCAACTGGTGCACGCCTTCCGCGCCCTTCGTGGAGCGTTTGTCGGAATATGAAGAGGCGTTCGGCGAGCAGGTGTTCCGCGGCACCGCGGTGCAGCTTTACAGCCGCGAACCCTATCGCCGCATGGCGGCGATGATGCTGGCGCGGCTTGACGCCAACCTGTCCTACGTCCACCAGTGCCTGGCCGACGTGCCGAGCTTCATCCCGAATCTGGCCTACGAGAACGCCGCCGATTTTCTCGACGACCTTTACCTGCTTCGGGATTCGCTGATCAGCCACGGCGACCGGATCGTCGCCATGCAGGATCTGCAGGCGCTGATCCGGCTGGTCGAGAGCTTCGGCTTTCATTTGCTGCAGCTCGATATCCGCCAGGAATCGACGGTGCACACCCGCACCGTTACTGCGATATTGCAGCAGCTCGACCCCGATTTCGATTACCGGGCCGCCAGCGAGCCCGAGCGCCTGCAGCGGCTCGCAGCCTGGATTGGCCACATCGACGCGATTGAGGTTAACGATGCCGCGCTGGACGACGAGGCGCGCGAGGCGCTCGCGGTGTTCCGGCGCATGGCCAAGCTGCAGGCCGAGGTGGGAGACGAAGTCTTCGGCGCTTATGTGATTTCGATGACGCACAGCGCCTCGCATGTGATGGAAGTGATGCTGCTGGCGCGGCTGGTCGGCCTGTGCGGCCATAGCGGCGGTGACTGGTTCTGCCGCATTCTGGTGGCGCCGTTGTTCGAGACCGTGGACGACCTGCAGCGCAGTCAGGCCATACTCGACCAGTTGCTGTCGAACAAGGTCTACCGCGCCCTGGTGGCGGCCAACGGCAACCACCAGGAAGTCATGCTCGGCTATTCGGATTCGTGCAAGGATGGCGGCATCCTTGCGTCGAACTGGAACCTCTATCAGGCGCAGCTTTCCATCATCGCGCTGACCCAGCGTTATGGGGTCGAATGCCGGCTGTTCCATGGCCGCGGCGGCACGGTCGGGCGCGGCGGCGGTCCCACTCACGATGCCATCCTGTCGCAGCCGCCGGGCACCGTGAACGGCGAAATCAAGTTCACCGAGCAGGGCGAGATGCTGTATTACAAATACAGCAATCCCGAAACCGCCAATTACGAAATCGGCATGGGCGTCACCGGCCTGCTCAAGGCCAGCGCCACCGCGCTGGCGCACTGCGAGGTGCGCTACCCGCAGGAGTACCTCGACTGGATGCGCGACATCGCGGCCATGGGCGAAACGGCCTATCGCGGGCTGATCGGCATGCCCGGCTTCATCGATTATTTCTACGAGAGCACGCCGGTCACCGAGATCGGCCTGCTCAACATCGGCAGCCGGCCATCGCACCGCAAGAAGGCCGACCGCTCGCTGGGGTCGATACGAGCGATTCCATGGGTCTTCGGCTGGGCGCAGTCGCGCCACACGCTGCCCGCCTGGTACGGCATCGGCAGCGCGCTGAAGGGGTTTATCGAAAGCCAACCGGACGGCCTCGCGCATTTGCAGGCCATGCATCGCGAGTGGCCGTTCTTCCGCGGCCTGCTGTCCAATGTGCAGATGGCGCTGACCAAGGCCGACATGGAAATCGCCGAGGAGTATGCGCGTCTGTGCGACCACCCCGGCACCATGACGATCTTCCGCACCATTGCCGACGAGTTCGCGCTCACCGTGGCCGGGGTCAAGCAGGTCGCGCGGATCGAATCGCTGCTGGAAGACAATCCGTCGCTGGCATTGTCGATCTCGCGCCGCCGTCCCTACATCGACCCTCTCAACCACATCCAGGTGCTGATGCTGAAACGCTATCGCAGCGACAGCGCGTGGGAATCCGAGCAGGATGGCTGGCTGACGCCGCTGAAGCGGTCGATCAATGCGATTGCCGCCGGAATGCGCAATACCGGGTGAATACGGCGGAGCGAATGGACCTCTCTCCCGACCCGGCGCAGCCCGGGCGGCGCGGCCTGCTCGTTTCCATCGTCGTCAATGGAGTGCTGCTGCTGCTGGCGGCCGGGCTGGGGCTGTATGCCTTCATGCTCAACGTCGATCTCGGCGAGGTCAAGCGGCGCCTGTCCAGGGAAGTTGAAAACCATCAGCAGACCGAGCGCTACCTGATCGAGACGCGCAACCAGCTGACCGAGACCCTGCGTGAAATCGAACAGCTGAAAGCCCAGCTGACCTTCAAGGAATCTGACTTCCAGGCGGCCGTGTCATCCAATCCGCCGTTGCCGGTGGTGGTCGGTTTTCGTTCGTCGATGCTGGGCAGAGGGCTGGTCGCGGTGATCGAAAACACCAGCGACCGCTACCTGACCGTGGTGCTTTCGGTGCGCAATCCCACGCTGTCGATCGTCAAGCGGTTTAATCTCGAACTGGATCCCCGATCCAGCACCGATTTTGGCCATTTCGAGGGCTGGCAGTTCGCCTCGGGGGATGAAGTAACCGTCTTCAACGACGATTTCAGCGCGCTGAAAATCGTGGTGCCGTGACCGGCCCGCCAACCAGGAATGCAGCCCGCCAGCGCGCTGGATTTCAGTTCTTCGCTGTGATAATAAGGCTATTGCCATCTGTTATGAGACTGCCCACATGACCTCGACCACCCTGGAACTGCTCCAGAAATACAGCATGCCCGGCCCGCGCTACACCTCCTATCCCACCGCGCCGTATTTCCACACCGGTTTTGGCGAGGCGGACTGGGCCGAGGCGCTGGCCGCGCCGGCGCCCGATCGCGAGTTGTCGCTGTATGCCCACATTCCGTTCTGCGATTCGCTTTGCCACTACTGCGGCTGCAACATGGTGGCGACACGCGACTACAGCAAGACCCAGCCCTATCTGGCGATGCTCGACCGCGAAATGGCGCACACCGCGAAGCGGGTCGACCCGAAGCGCGTGGCGCACCAGCTGCACTGGGGCGGCGGCACCCCGACCTATCTGAATCCCGACGACATCCGCCGGCTGATGGCGATGATGCGGCAGTATTTCAACGTCGCCCCCGATGCCGAAATCAGCTGCGAGGCCGACCCGCGCGACCTGACGCGCGAGCACCTGGTGGCGTTGCGCGAATGCGGTTTCAACCGCGTGTCGTTCGGCGTGCAGGACATGGATCCGGCCGTGCAGCAGGCGGTCAACCGCGTCCAGTCCGAGGAACTGATCCGCCAGGTCATCGACTGGTCGCGCGAACTGGGTTTTTCCAGCATCAACCTCGACCTGATCGTCGGCCTGCCGAAGCAAACGGTCGAAAGCTTCAGCCGCACCCTCGAACGGGTGGTGGCGTGGTCGCCCGACCGGCTGGCG
Source organism: Pseudomonadota bacterium (assembly GCA_030836725.1). GTDB lineage: Bacteria > Pseudomonadota > Gammaproteobacteria > Burkholderiales > Thiobacillaceae > Thiobacillus. Next base: position 6,771 of record JAUPLV010000087.1, read on the forward strand.
GTGTTTGCCTATGCCCACGTGCCGTGGCTTAAAAAGCACCAGCTTCTGATCAAGGATGCCGACCTGCCCGATTCGGCCGCCCGCCTGGGCCTGCAGCAGGCGGTGAACGAGGCGCTGGGCGCGGCGGGCTACGTCAACATCGGCCTCGATCACTTCGCCCGCCCCGACGACGAACTGGTGCGCGCGCAGCAGAACAAGACCCTGTGGCGCAACTTCCAGGGCTACACCACGCACAAGGATAGCGACATCCTCGCCTTCGGCGCCTCCAGCATCAGCCAGACCGCCGACGTCTACATGCAGAACGAAAAGAACCTCAAGCGCTATCAGGAGCGCGTCGCCGCAACCGGCTTCGCCGTCGAGCGCGGCATCAAGCTGAATCGCGACGACCAGGTCCGGCGCGATGCCATCACCCGCGTGATGTGCGATCTCGAACTCGACTTCGCCGCTTTCGGCAAGGAATGGGACATCGCGTTCGGCGACTATTTCGCCGATGCGCTGACCGGCTTGCGCCCGCTGGCCGACGACGGGCTGGTGAAAATCGAAGCGGACCGGATCAGCGTCACCCCGACGGGCCGCCTGTTCCTGCGCAACATCGGCATGTGTTTCGACCGCTACCTCAAGGAAACCTCCAGCGACAAGCCGCGCTATTCGAAAACGGCCTGAAACGGGTCAAAGCTATAGCAGGGCGCGTTTTGGGCCAAGGGCAGCAGCCGCCCAACAGCCCAACAGCCCAACAGCCCAACAGCCCAACAGCCCAACAGCCCAACAGCCCATCAGCGTAGTGGGCATGGTGCGAACAGAACGGATTCCAGCTGCCGAAGCCATGGCTAGATGGCATGTGCGGTTGCTATTTCTTATAGACAGGCCGCCGAAGGCGGCTCAACTTCACCGAGGGGCTTCAGCCCCTCGGTGAAGTTGTAGCTCCCTCTCTCACCCCGGAAAGCTACAATACACGGCTTGCAGTGCGTGCTGAAAGCTGCGTTGTAGCTCCCTCTCTCACCCCGGAAAGCTACAATTATGGCCACGCCCTCCATGTCGGTTCCGGCGTTGTAGCTCCCTCTCTCACCCCGGAAAGCTACAATCCGTCGACTGGAAGAGCCGGGTGCGCGAGCGTTGTAGCTCCCTCTCTCACCCCGGAAAGCTACAATGCGGGGTGGCGCTTTGCGCGGCCTTGGTGTGTTGTAGCTCCCTCTCTCACCCCGGAAAGCTACAATAGCCACTTGCCGTCCTGGTATTGCTTGTACGTTGTAGCTCCCTCTCTCACCCCGGAAAGCTACAATGCCGCGAGTGGTCAGCGTGCCGTCGAGTTGGTTGTAGCTCCCTCTCTCACCCCGGAAAGCTACAATAAGCGTCTCGCTCATTTCGCCACCTTCGCAGTTGTAGCTCCCTCTCTCACCCCGGAAAGCTACAATTTGAATCACGCACAGGTGATAGGAAAGTGAGTTGTAGCTCCCTCTCTCACCCCGGAAAGCTACAATCGAACTCGTCCGCGTCCTGCACCAGCACGGGTTGTAGCTCCCTCTCTCACCCCGGAAAGCTACAATCGATGCCCGCTCAATAATGAAGCCCTAACGGTTGTAGCTCCCTCTCTCACCCCGGAAAGCTACAATACGGCAGTTCTCGCCATTCATTCCCGACTAGTTGTAGCTCCCTCTCTCACCCCGGAAAGCTACAATGGACATGGAGGAGCGGGACACGCAGATTTTGTTGTAGCTCCCTCTCTCACCCCGGAAAGCTACAATGGCGGTGGCTCGCTGTATATTTGCAAGGGCGTTGTAGCTCCCTCTCTCACCCCGGAAAGCTACAATGTGCAGCCGGTAATGAACATGCACCGCGCCGTTGTAGCTCCCTCTCTCACCCCGGAAAGCTACAATAGCGCATGGTGCCGGTGTTGCCTTCGGCCAGGTTGTAGCTCCCTCTCTCACCCCGGAAAGCTACAATACGATGTTGTTTTAACCAGTTCCATGTCGGGTTGTA
>JAUPLV010000010.1 GCA_030836725.1 Pseudomonadota bacterium
GGTCCTTTTTGGCGGCCAGGTCGGCGGTGGCCTCGCGGATTCGTTCTTCAAGTTCGCCGCGATGCGTTTGCAGGGACTCCGCCATGTCGTTCACGCCGGCAGCGAGGGCGCCGACCTCGCCTGGCGGCATGGGCTGGGTGCGTGTGCCGAGATCGCCGCGGGCCAGTTCCTCCACCACTTGTCCGACATGGCGCAGCTGCCCTGCCAGTCGGTTGGAAAGCCGCCAGGCCAGCGCGCCGGTGAGGGTCAGCGCCACCAGCATCAGCAACGTGGCGCGGATCAGGGTGTCGCGCTTGAATGCGCTGATCCAGTCAAGCGCCACTCCGACATCGACCTGCCCCAGCAGGTCGATGTCGGAGTGTCTGCCGGAATGGGACAGCGGGTCGTCGCGCAGGTCGGCGGACGGCAGATAGATCATCGCGCGCCGTATGTAATAGCTGCCCGCGGGCGCGTTATGGGGGATCTCGCCGGTGCTGGCAAGGGCCTGGCCGCGCGGATTGGTGACGCGGGCCATGGCGAGCTGGCTGTTGGCGGTCTCGGTGTTGAGAAGCGAGCGCACCAGCCTGGTGTCGCCGCTTACCAGCGCGTAGGGAAGCGCCTCGGCCAGATGGCGCGCGGCGTTGGCGGCGCGCGCATGCAGCGCGGTTTCGGCGTTGGCGAGCGCCTGGCTGGTGAAGTAGGCCACCATTCCGAATTCGGTCAGCAGCGCGGGCAGCAAGGCGATCATCAGCATCCGGCTGCGGATGCTGGAAAGCCCCAGGCGGCTGAACAGGCTGCGCGGAAAATTCATCGCATGTTCAGGATTTCTGCATCAGCCGCTGGATTTCGAGCACGGCTTCGGTGCGATTGGCGACGTCGAAGGCGCGGAAGATCGCGGAGATATGCACCTTCACCGTACTTTCCGACATGGCAAGCATGGCGGCGATGGCCTTGTTGGCGCAGCCCTGCGCCAGCAGGCGCGCCACTTCCACCTGGCGTGCGGTCAGTCCGCAGTGGTGCAGCGATTCGCAACTGGCGGGCGCCGCGGTCCGCGGTTCGCCGTGGCCCTCGCCAAGACTGGCCGGCATGTAGATGTCGCCCGCCAGTATCCGCCGCAACGCCGCCAGCATCACCGCGGTGGAGGCGGCCTTGAAAATGTAGCCAAGCGCGCCGGCGTCGAGGGCGCTACGGATGTCATGCGGCGATTCCGAGGCGGACAGGATCACCAGCGGAATATCGGGAAAGCGGTTGCGATACTGCTCGATGCCGTTCATGCCGCTGAACCCCGGCATGTTGAGATCGACCAGCGCCAGGTCGAGGTCGGCATGCGCGGCGGTCTGCGCAAACAGGCTGGGATAATCGTGGGCGCCGATGATCTCGACCGCGGGTCCCAGCTGGGTCAGCATCTGACGTATGCCTTCGCGCATCAGCGGGTGGTCGTCGGCCAAAAGAGTCTTCATGTGCGCGCTCCCTGTGTGGAAGGGATTCTAGCGCGACCCGGCGGTTTTCTATTCGCCGCGTACTTTTCGCACGCCTTCGTCGATCGCGGCTTCCAGATAACCGAAATAATAGTCCGGGATCAGCAGGCCGACGATGGCTTCGCCCGCATCGTTGCCGCGGGTGTCGAGCACTTTGACGGTGGGAACCATGGATACTTTGTGGGACAGGGCGAACGCGGCCTCGGTGGTGGCTGTGCCGTCGAAGTCGGTCAGCGGCGTGGCGGCGCCCATGGTGACTTCGCGGATGATGACCCTGTCGCGGTAGGCTGGATCCTGGTGCATGGGCGTCAGATACTCGCGTTTGACACGGTCGCAGTAATGGCAGGCCGGGCTGGTGAACAGAACCAGAATCGGCACCTGGCGCCGGGCCGCATCGCGCGCGTCGGCCTGGAAATTCTTTGCCCGGACCAGCCCGCCCGCCGCGTCGGCAGCGCCGGGGAGGGTCAGGCCCCATGCTAAAATCAAGGCCCAGGCTGCAATCAGTCGAGTCATCAATATCTTTCCTGTTGTGGTGCGAACACATCAAATATCATCGCGAGTGTCGCGCCATCCTTCGCCAAATCAAATAGTTTATTACGATCAACATGCACAAGCTGACCATTGCCTCCCGTGAAAGTGCCCTTGCCATGTGGCAGGCCGAACATATCCGCGACCGACTGCGCGCGCTGCACCCCGGTTGCACGGTCGGCATTCTGGGCATGACCACGCGCGGCGACCAGATCCTCGACGTCACCCTGTCGAAAATCGGCGGCAAGGGTTTGTTTGTTAAGGAACTCGAGGTGGCGCTGGAGGCCGGGCAGGCCGACCTGGCGGTGCATTCGATGAAGGATGTGCCGATGGAATTGCCGCCGGGGTTCGAGCTGGCGGTGATCGGCGAGCGCGAAGACCCGCGCGACGCCTTTGTGTCGAACCGGTTTGAGCGCCTGTCCGACCTGCCGCCCGGCGGCGTGGTCGGCACTTCCAGCCTGCGCCGCGAGGCGCAGCTGCGCGCGCGCTATCCGCATCTCTCGGTGAAACCGCTGCGCGGCAACGTCGGCACCCGTCTGAAAAAACTCGACGAGGGCCAGTTCGACGCGATCCTGCTGGCCGCCGCCGGTTTGAAGCGGCTCGGCCTGGGCGGCCGCATCAAGAGCCTGCTGAGCGTGGAAGACAGCATCCCCGCTGCCGGCCAGGGCGCGCTGGGCATCGAAATCCGCAGCGGCAATGCCGGGGTGGCGGCGATGCTGGTTGCGCTCAACCATCCTGAAACCGCTGCCTGCGTGCGTGCCGAACGTCAGGTCAGCCGCGTGCTCGGCGGCAGTTGCCAGGTGCCGCTGGGCGCGCATGGGGTGCTGCAGGGCGGCCGGTTGGTGCTGAACGGTTTCGTTGCGAACCCGGACGGCAGCGGCTTCATCCAGGACCGCGCCGAAGGCGACGCGGCCGACCCCGAGGCGGTCGGCCAGATGCTGGCCGACAAGCTGCTGGCACAAGGCGCGCGCGCCATCCTCGACGCCCTGCCATCGGCATGACGCAGGCGCTGGCCGGGCGCACCGTGCTGGTGACGCGGCCTGCTCTTCAGGCGGCCCCGCTGGCGCAGGCGATCCGTGCGGAGGGCGGCGAAGCGCTCGTGTTTCCCGCGCTTGAGATCGAGGCCGTGCCGCAGGATGCGCTGAGCGCATCGCTGGCGTGGCTGGCCGAAGCCGATATCGCGATTTTCATCAGCCCCAATGCGGCGCAGTTCGGCATGGCGGCGATACGCGCAAGCGGAACGCTGCCGGATGCGTGCCGGGTTTTCGCGGTGGGGCCGGGCACCGCGCGCGCGCTCGCCGCCGAGGGGGTGGCCGATGTCGTCACGCCGGACGGACAGGACAGCGAGGCGCTGCTGGCGTTGCCGCAACTGGCGGATGTCGCCGGCAAACGGGTGGCCATCGTGCGCGGCGTCGGCGGCCGCGCGCTGCTGGCAGACACCCTCGCCGCGCGCGGCGCCCAGGTGGATTTCATCGAGTGCTACCGCCGCGCCTGCCCAACCGCCGATGCCGCGCCGTTGCTGGCCCGCTGGCAGGCGGGCGGGGTCGATGCCGTGACCGTCGCCAGCGCGGAGACGCTGCACAATCTGGCCGCGCTCCTGGGCGATGCCGGCAGACCGTTGCTGCTGCGCACCCCGCTTTTCGCCCCGCATGCGAAAATTGCCGAAGCCGCCCATCGCTTCGGCGTTGGACAGGCTATCGCCACGCCAGGTGGCGATGTCGGCCTGGTGCAAGGCCTGGTTAACTGGTTCAGGAACAACCCATGAATGAAATCCCCGAGACGTCAGCGCAACAACCCGCAACCCCGCCTGCCCTTGCCGCCGCGCGACCTCACGCCTCGCCGCTCGCCCTGATCGCCCTGCTGATCGCTTCGCTGGCGATGGCTGCCGCTGCGTGGTCCTGGTTCGATAGCCGCGAGCGTATTCGGGACCTTAAATCGGAGCTCGGACGGCGGCTTGCCGAAACCGGCAAGGAGGTCAGCGAAACGCGCCTGCTGGCGCGCAACGCCGACGATGCGATGCGGCAGGTTAGCGAAAAGCTCGGCCATCTTGAAGGCCAGGTCGCGAGTTCGCAGCAGCAGCAGCTTTCGCTTGAATCGCTCTACAAGGATCTGTCGCAGGGGCGCGATCAATGGGCGCTGGCCGAGATCGAGCAGGTGCTGCTGACGGCTGCGCAGCAGTTGCAGCTGGCGGGCAACGTCAAGGCGGCGATCATTGCGCTGGAAGGCGCGGACAACCGCCTGCAGCGCCTCGACAAGCCGCAGTTCACGGCCTTGCGTCGCGCGATCGCGGCGGATCTCGCCAACCTGCGCGCGGTGCCCTCGCTCGACGAAGTGGGCGCCAGCGCGCGCATCGAGGCGCTGGTGGCGCGTCATGCAGGCTGGCCGCTGGCGAGCGCGCAGGTTTCCGAGGCGGCGCCGGCGCCGCGAGGAGCCGTCCGCGCCACCGACCTCGGACATGAACTGTGGGCCGAACTGAAGCGGCTGGTGCAGATCCGCCGGGTCGACGGCAACGAGTCGGTGCTGCTGCCGCCCGATCAGGCCTATTTCCTGCGCGAAAACCTGCGCCTGCGCCTGCTGTCGGCGCGGCTGGCGCTGCTGTCCCAGGACCAGGCGGCATTCCAGGCCGACTTGAGCGCGGTGTCGGAAATGCTTGAGCGCTATTTCAACACGCGCGACGCCGGCGTCGCGGCCGCGGTCAAGGAAGCCAAACGTCTGGCCAGCCTGCAGATCGCACACAAATTGCCCGGGATCGACGCCAGCCTGGCCGCACTCGATGCGTACAAGGAGAACCGCTGATGCGCTGGCTGATCTCGTTCATTGTCGTGGCGGTGCTGGCGGTGGCGCTGGCCATGGCTGGCCGTTACGATCCCGGTTACGTGGTGCTGGTGTATCCGCCGTGGCGGATGGAAATATCCTTCATCAGCTTCGTGCTGATGGTGGCAGCCCTGGTGGTGGGCGGCACGGTGCTGCTGCGGCTGACCGCGCTCACCCTCAATCTGCCGAGCATCGTGCGCGCGCAGCGCGAACGCCGCGCTGCGCAGAAGCGCGACGAGAACTTTGTCGGCGGCCTCAAGGCGTATACCGAATACCGCTATCAGGATGCCGAGCAGTCGCTTGGACAATGGCAGGGCGATGAACTTCGCATGGGCGTGGCGCGCGTGCTGGCGGCGCATGCGGCGCGGGAAATGCGGGCGCAGCCGCAGCGCGAACGGCACATTCAGGCTGCCGCGGAACATGGCGCCGAGTTGGCGGCGCGGCTTCTGGAAGCGGAAGCCCTGCTGGACACGAACGATGCGACGGGCGCGCTGACCGCGATCCAGTCCGCCAAGGCCGTCGCGCCGCAGCATACGGCGCTGCTGCGGCTGGAACTCAAGGCGCGTCAGTTGACCGGGCAGTGGGAAGAGGTCGAAAAGCTGCTCGATGTGCTGGCGCGCAGCAATGCGCTGGAACCGAGCGTTGCCATGCAGGTGCGTCGCAAGGCCTACGCCGAGAATTTGAAGCGGCGGGCCGGGGACGATCGCGCGCTCCAGGAATACTGGAAAAGAATCCCAGGCGACTTCAAGGTCGATGCCGTGGTCGCGCGCGCCGCCGCCCACGCCTTCATGCAGCGCGGCAACCACGACAGCGCGCTTGAGGTGCTGGAAACCGCTCTCAAGCGCGACTGGCACGAAGACCTGGTGGCGATGTATGGCGAGGTGCGCGGCAGCAGCCCGACGCGGCAGATCGAGCAGGCCGAAAAATGGCTGCATGCCCAGCCGCGCGATGCCCGGTTGTTGCTGACGCTGGCGCAGCTGTGCAGCGAGCAGGAGCTATGGGGCAAGGCGCAAAGCTATCTGGAAGCCAGTCTGGCTATCGAGCCGAGCGTTGAAGGTCATGTCCGGATGGCCGAACTCAAGACCAAGAGCGAGCAGCCGGGCGAAGCCTGCCGGCATTATCAGAAGGCGCTTGCCCTCTGCCGCGCGGAGTAAGGCTTTTGGCATTTTCGTTACCGTGCTTGTGTTGCCGGCGCACCGATTCGGCCCGGCCCGTAAGCCGGGGGTGTCGTCAGGCCGCGGTTTCGGCGTCCGCCGCGTAGACAAAGGAATCGGCGAAGAACTCGTCTTCGGGCAGTCCGCGCGTCTGGATGAACGCATCGCGCGCGCTGTCGACCATGACCGGCGCGCCGCAGGCGTAGACCTGATAACCCGACAAGTCGTCAAAGTCAGCCAGCACTGCCTGATGCACGAAGCCGGTGCGGCCCTGCCATCGATCGGCGGGCTCGGGGTCCGACAGCACCGGAATGAAGCTGAAATTCGGATGCCCGGCCATCCACTGCCGCGGCAGTTCGGCCATGTACAGATCCTTCAGTGAGCGCACACCCCAGTAAAGTACCAGTTCGCGGTCGGTATGCTCGGCAAAGGCGTGTTCCAGCATCCCCTTGATCGGCGCGAAGCCGGTGCCGCCGGCGACGAAGATCATCGGTTTGTCGGAATCCTCGCGGATGAAGAAGCTGCCGAGAGGCCCTTTCAGGCGCAGGATGTCGCGTTCCTTCAAGGTGGAAAACACCTGGTCGGTGAACAGGCCGCCCGGCACATGGCGGATGTGCAGTTCGAGCAGGGCGTCGTCGTGCGGCGGGTTGGCAAGCGAGTAGCTGCGCGATTTTCCGTCCTTCAGCTGGAAGTCGATATATTGCCCGGCGAGAAACTGCAAACGCTCGTTGGCGGGCAGCTTGATCCAGACCAGCATCACGTCGTCGGCGCGTTTTTCCAGTTTTTCCACCCGGCAAGGCAGCGTCTTCACCGTGATGTCCCTGGCGGCGCCGATTTCCTTGACTTCGATGGTCATGTCGGAAAGCGGCTTGGCGCAGCAGAATAGCGCGCGACCCTGCGCTATTTCCTCGTCCTTCAGTGTGCTGGCCTGGTAAGCGCCGTGGTCGAGTTGGCCGGAAACCACCTTGCCCTTGCATGCGCCGCAAGCGCCGTTGCGACAGCCGTAGGGCAGCGCAAAGCCTTCGCGCAAGGCTGCATCGAGAAGGGTTTCGTCGCCCTCGACGGTGAACCGGTGCCCGCTGGGCTGGATGGTGATCTGATGGGGCATGGTGTGAGCTTAAAATGCGATATTGAAACGCTTCGATTATCGCCCGGACGCCGGGGGTTTTCACCCCTGCGCGCATAGGGATACAGTCGGTTGAGGGTTACAGGCAGGCGATGAAAAAAATATTGATTGTGGGATTTGGCGATGTGGCCGCGCGGCTGGTGAAGCGCTATGCCGGACAGGCCGAATTCATCGGCATGATCCGCCGTGCCGAACGCGCCGCCGAACTGCGCGCGCTCGGCGTGACGCCTTATGTCGGCGATCTCGACGCGCCCGCCACGTTGAAGCGGTTGCCGCGCGTTGACGGCGTGTTTCACTTCGCACCGCCGCCCAGCGAAGGCAAGACCGACCCGCGCACCGCGCATCTGCTGCACGCGCTGGGGCGGCGCAAGCCGGGTGCCCTGGTCTATGTCAGCACCAGTGGCGTCTATGGCGATTGCGGCGGCAACTGGGTGAGTGAAACGCGCAAGGTGGCGCCGGTGAACGGGCGTGCGGTGCGACGGGTCGACGCGGAGCGCCGGTTGCGCGACTGGGGCGAAACGCAGCGGGTGAAGGTCAGCATCCTGCGCGCACCGGGCATTTACGCCGCCGACCGTCTGCCGCTGGAACGCGTCCGGCGCGGCACCCCGGCGCTGGTGGCCGGGGACGACAGCTACACCAATCATATCCATGCTGACGACCTGGCGCGGCTGGCGTGGGCGGCGCTGTTCCGTGGGCGCCCGCAACGCCTCTACCATGCGGTCGACGCGCATCCGCTGAAAATGGGCGACTGGTTCGACAGCTGCGCCGACGCCTTCGATCTGCCGCGGCCGCCGCGGGTGAGGCGGGCCGAGGCGGAACAGGTGCTGTCGGAGGCGCTGCTGTCTTTTTTGCGCGAGTCTCGGCAGTTGTCGAACGCGCGCACCGCGCACGAGTTACGGCTGAAATACCGCTATCCGAGCTCGGACGATCTGCTGCGGGAGATCAGGCAGGCGCGCGGGCAGATGAAGCTGTTTTGAGCTGTTTGCGGCTCAGCGCAGCCGGTCGTCCGATTCGCGCCTGAATTCGCCATCGATCGTTGTGGGGGCGCCGGCTCCCCCCGGCTGGGGGAAGGGTGCGTCGTCATTGGCCGGCCGCAGCGGGTCCGGCTTGCGGTTGGCCCAGGTGCCGGGAATCAGCAGCAGCACCAGCGCGATCGCATCGCTGATGAAGCCGGGGAAGACAAGCAGGCCTCCGGCGAGCAGAATACGCCCGCTGGCGAACATCGCGGCCAGCGGGTTCGCGCCCGACTGCACCGAAAACAGCAGCCGCGCGCCCCAGGCGACGCGCTCGGCGCGAATCAGCACAACCCCGGCGATGGCGGCCAGCAGCAGCCACAGCAGCACCCAGCCGCCGATGGCGCCGGCAATCAAGAAGATGCCGATGGCTTCCAGAACCGGAAACGACAGCACGAGTAGCACAATCCAACCAAAGCGCATGTGATGGAACCTTTGTTAATCTTGACGAATTTACCCGATGTCGCCAGCGCCGAGAAACTGGCGCGGGTTCTGCTCGAGCATCGAGCGGCGGCATGCGTGAACGTTTTGGCGGCGTGCCGCTCTGTTTATCGCTGGCGCGGCGCGGTGGAAACGGCGGACGAAATCCCGCTGCTGATCAAGACCACCGCGGAGAATTACCCGCTGGTTGAAGAAATCGTTCGCGCGCAGCATCCTTACGATGTGCCTGAGCTGATTGCCATACCAATAACACATGGCCTGCCTGCCTATCTCGACTGGCTGGTCACGGAGACCGAGAAACATGAATAAATGGATGCGTTCGCTCAAGTTGCTTCCCCTGATTTGGGGTGCGCTTGCGCTTTTTCCAGTGGCCCAGGCCGAAGAATTTCTGGACCCCGAGGTTGCGTTCAAGTTCACCGCGCGCGCGCTCGACGCCGATACGCTGGAAGCGCGCTGGCTGATCGCCGACGGCTATTACATGTACCGCGACAAGTTCAGGTTCGAAGTCGCCGGCGCCACGCTCGGCGCGCCGCGGCTGCCTTCGGGGAAGCTCAAGGATGACGAGAATTTCGGCAAGGTCGAGATATTCCGCAAGGAGGTCCGCATCGCGCTGCCGATCCTGCGCACGCCGGGCGCCGCGTCGGTCACGCTGAAAACTGTTTCGCAGGGCTGCGCCGATGCCGGCTTGTGCTACACCCCGCTGGCCGAGAGCGCGACCATCAAGCTGCCGCCTCTGGGCGCGGTAGCGGTAGCCGCACCGGCGACCGCGAGCCCGGTCGCGTCACCCCTGGATAGCCTGCGCAGCCTCGGCGGCATGGACTTGCCGAAAGTGCTGCCACCGGAAGAGGCCTTCCTGGTCGTCGCCGCGATGCCGGATGCGCGGACGGTCAGGTTCGATTACACCCTGACCGCGGACACCTACCTGTATCGCGACAAACTCGATTTCATCGTCAAGTCGCCCGCCGACATGAAAGTGGCGGGCGTCGACACTCCCGCAGGCGAAATCAAGGACGACCCGAGCTTCGGCCCCACCGAGGTCTACCACCGGAACTTTGCCGCCCATGTGACGCTGTCGCGCGCGCTCGCCGCCGATGAGCAGCTGGTCCTGGAAGCCTCCTGGCAGGGCTGCAACGAAGCGGTCGGCATCTGCTATCCGCCGATCGAGAACGCTTTCACCCTGACCGCAGCAGGCGCGAGCGTCGCCACCGCCGCCAGCCTTCAGGCCGCGCCAGCCGAACCCGCCATTGAATCCGATACGTCGAGGATCGAGCGGGTATTGAAAGGCGGCAGTTTATGGCCGATTGTCATCACCTTCTTCGGCCTCGGCCTGCTGCTGGCGCTGACGCCGTGCGTGTTTCCCATGATCCCGATCCTGTCCGGCATCATTGCCGGGCAGAAGAAGGACGTGACCAAGACCAGCGGCTTCCTGCTGTCGCTCACCTACGTGCTGGGCATGGCCATCACCTATGCGCTCGCCGGGGTGGCGGCGGCGCTGTCCGAAACGCTGCTGTCGAACGCGCTGCAGAACCCGTGGGCGCTCGGCGTCGGCGCCGGCATTTTCGTGCTGCTGGCGATGTCGATGTTCGGCTTCTTCGAGATACAGATGCCGAGCTTCATCCAGAGCAAGTTCTCGGATGCGTCGAACAGGATGAAGGGCGGCAATTTCATCGGTGTTTTCGTCATGGGCGCGCTGTCCGCGGTGATCCTCGGCCCCTGCGTGGCGCCGCCGCTGGCCGCCGCCCTGGTCTTCATCGCGCAGACCGGCAACACCACGCTTGGCGGGATTGCACTGTTCGTGCTGGCGCTCGGCATGGGCGTGCCGCTGCTACTGGTGGGCCTGTCAGCCGGCGCGCTGCTGCCGCGCGCCGGCGGCTGGATGAATGCGGTGAAATATTTCTTCGGCGTCATGATGCTGGCGATCGCCATCTACCTGATTTCGCCGGTCATTCCGGACTGGGTCGACATGCTGCTGTGGGCGCTGCTGCTGATCGCCTCCGCGATTTTCCTGCATGCGCTCGACCCGCTGCCGGAAAGGGCTTCCGGCTGGTCGCGGCTGTGGAAGGGGCTGGGCGTGGTGCTGCTGATCGGCGGTCTGGCGATTCTGCTCGGCATGCTGGCGGGCAGCCGCAATCTGCTGCAGCCGCTGGATGTGTTCAAGGGCGGCGCCGGCGGCGGCGTGGCGATGGCGGCGGAACAGAAAGGCCTGCCGTTCGAGAAGGTCAAGGACGTGGCCGAGCTTGACGCGCGCCTGGCGGCGGCCAAGGCCGACGGCCGCGCGGTGATGCTCGATTTTTACGCCGACTGGTGCGTGTCGTGCAAGGAAATGGAAGCTTTCACCTTCAGCGATGCGCGGGTGCGGGCGCGCCTGGCGGGCGTGGTGCTGCTGAAGGCCGATGTCACCGCCAACAGCGACGCCGACAAGGCGCTGCTCAAGCGCTTCAACCTGTTCGGCCCGCCCGGCCTGATATTCTGGACTGGGACGGGCGCGCAGTCGGAGTTCAAGGTCATCGGCTTCGAGAAAGCCGACAAGTTTCTGGTCAGCATCGACTCCGCGCTGGGCAGGTGAGCGGGGCTTGTAGGAGCGGGCTTGCCCGCGAAGCGCCTGCTACGCCATCGCCCTGTCGCCAGAAAGCTGGCTCTGCGTGTCACCTCTCGGGGGGTGGGCCACGCAGCGTCGCGCTTCCCTTACGACTGACGCCGCAGCACCGCGATGGCGTCGAGCAGCGGGGCGACGACGGGCTGGATCTTGCGCCGCATCAGCGAACCGATCGCGGTGGTCTTGAGGAAAATCGGCCGCACGCTATCGGCGTCCGACGCGGCCAGCGCATCGAGCGCGGCGCAATCCGTTTCAAACCGCGACGCGGCTTTGAGCAGGTCTTCGCGCGCAAGCTTGCGCATGGCTTCGTCGGCCTGTCGCAGGGGGGCGCACCATTGCGCCAGCGCGTTCAGCGTGTGGTTCACCACTTCCTGGTTTTCGGGCCGGTCGAGGATGGTCGCGGCGGCGGCGAGAAAGGTCTGCCCCTTCCCGGACAACGCCTTTTCCAGCATCAGGGCATACGGATTTCCGGCCAGTCGGGGCGCCTGCGCGTGGTCGGCGCGCGCCGCACGCGGATTGGGCAGATCGTCCGGCTGCAGTTCAAGGAAGGCGACGTAATACGAATTGCGGCTGCTGCCGCGCTTCCAGATCGCCAGTCGCTCGGCGTCGGTCAGCACCCCTGAATGCAGCATCACCGCCACGGTATCGAGAATGCCGGTGTCGTCCTCGTGCAAAAAGGCCAGATGCTCGACCAGGAATTCGGCCAGGGTGCGGCCCATGCTGCCCTGGCGCACCACGTCGCGCATCAGCATCAGCCGCGCGTTCTCGATGGTCGGCATGCACCACCAGGCATAGCGCGCCAGTTCGTCGGTCAGCGCGGGCGAATGCACCACCGCGACCACCGCCTCTTCTTCGGCGATCAGCAGCAGCTGCGCCAGATGCTGGGCCGACAGCCCCGCCTGCGATTGCCGCGTCCAGCGCGTCAGGTGCACCGGGTAGCCGCCGGGCGAGCCCAGCGCGTGGCCGGACAGCAGTTCGCGCACCCGCTTCAGGTAGCGGTCGGAACGCTCGTTGGGTTTCAGCGGCACGCTGGCCTCGCCCTGCGGCGTCAGCGCCCACAGCGTCATGCTCGATTCGTCGATGCGGACCGCCTTGAGCTCGGTGTTGAAGAGAACGTTGAGGCGCAGTTCGTCTTCGGGGGACAGTTCGTCGTTCATGCGGGGAAGCCTTTATTGGTCCGCGAAGGCCGCGAAGAAACGCGAAGATGAAACCCAACTTTCGCGAACTTCGCGTCCTTTATGCCCTCCGGGTATTCGTGGGCAAAGTCTTTAAAGCATCTTGAACACTTCGCGCGCAGCAGCGAGGGTGGCGTCGATGTCGGCGTCGGTGTGCGCGGCCGAGACGAAGCCGGCCTCGAACGCGGAGGGCGCGAGGTAGATGCCGCGGTCGAGCATGGCGTGGAAGAAGCGGTTGAATTTCTCCTTGTCGCCCTGCATCACTTCGGCAAAGCTCGCCGGCGGCCTGGCGGCGAAATAGAGGCCGAACATGCCGCCCACCGAGTCGGCGCAGAAGGTGACGCCGGCATCCGCGGCGGCGGTGGTCAGGCCTTTCACCAGCTTTTCGGTGCGGGCAGTGAGGTTCGCGTGGAAGCCGGGTTCGCTGATGGCCTCCAGCGTAGCCAGTCCCGCCGCCACCGCCACCGGGTTGCCCGACAGCGTCCCCGCCTGGTACACCGGACCGACCGGCGCCAGCGCGTCCATCACGTCGGCGCGGCCGCCGAAGGCGCCCACCGGCATGCCGCCGCCGATCACCTTGCCGAGCGTGGTGAGGTCGGGCTTGATGCCGAGCAGCTTCTGCGCGCAGCCGAGGTCGACGCGGAAGCCCGTCATCACCTCGTCGAAGATCAGCAGGGCGCCGTAGGCGTCGCACAGCCGGCGCATCGCCGCCATGAATTCGGCGGTCGGCTTGACTAGGTTCATGTTGCCGGCGAAGGGCTCGACGATGATGCAGGCGATCTCGTTGCCGATCTCGGCGAAGGTGCGTTCCAGCCCGGCGACGTCGTTGTAATCCAGAACGATCGTCTGCGCCGCGACTTCCGGCGGCACGCCCGCCGAAGTCGGGTTGCCGAAGGTGAGCGCGCCCGAGCCCGCCTTCACCAGCAGGAAATCGGCGTGGCCGTGGTAGCAGCCCTCGAACTTGATGAACTTGCTGCGGCCGGTGAAGCCGCGCGCCAGGCGGATCGCGCTCATCGTCGCTTCGGTTCCGGATGACACCAGGCGCACTTTCTCAATGCTCGGAACGAGTTCGATGATGCGGCGGGCCATGGTGAGTTCCGCTTCGGAGGGCGCGCCGAACGACAGCCCGTTGACGGCGGCGTCCTGCACCGCCTTGACCGTGCCGGGGTGGGCGTGGCCGAGGATGGCCGGGCCCCACGAGCCGACGTAGTCGATGTACTCGCGGCCGTCGGCGTCCCACACGCGCGATCCCCTGGCGCGGCTGAAGAACACCGGGGTGCCGCCAACGCTCTTGAAGGCGCGCACCGGTGAGTTCACGCCACCGGGAATCACTTTTTGCGATTGTTCGAAAAGCTGTTCGTTACGGGTCATTGGTCGGACTCCATTTCAAATAATTGATTCAGGTCGTGCGCGTTGATCGGTTTGGCATCGCCTTTGCACCCTCTCCCGCGAGCGGGGATGGCTGGGGGGCAAGCCTGATTCATGCTTCAGGTTCGGACTCAAACAGGTGGTTCAGGGCGCGTGCGCTGGCACGGATGTCGGGCGCGTCGAACAGGGCCGAGAGCACGGCGAGGCTGTCGGCGCCGGCATCCAGCAGTTGCGGCGCGTTGACGAGCGTGATGCCGCCGATGGCAACCAGCGGCACATGAATGCGCGGCGCGGCATCGCGCAACAAATCGAGACTGGCCTGTCCGGCATCGGGCTTGGTCGGCGATGAAAAAAAGCTGCCGAAGGCGACGTAATCGGCGCCCGCCGCCTGTGCCGCCTGCGCCAGTTCGAGGCTCTGGTAGCACGATGCGCCGATGAGTTTGTCGCGGCCGAGAATGATGCGCGCTTCGCGCAGGCTGCCGTCGTCGCGTCCAAGGTGCACGCCGTCGGCGTCGCACAGGTCGGCCAGTCTCAGGTCGTCGTTGACGATCAGCGGCACGCCGTATCGGCGACATAGCGCGACAAGTTCGCTCGCCTGCTCGTGACGGCGCGCGACATCGCCCGACTTGTCGCGGTATTGCACTGCGGCAATGCCGCCCGCCAGCGCGGCTTCGACCTGTGTCAGCAGCTTTTCAGTGTCAGCGGTTTCAAAGGTGATGGCGTATACGCCGCCGGGAAATTCAGGCATGGATAAACTCAGGCGTTGCCTTCCGTCTGGGCGTCCTGCGCCCAGAAGAAGCGCTCGGGAATGTACTGCCCCATGCCGGGGCGGAAGGCGGCTTTCAGCGTTTCATAGGTGAAGTTCTGCGCCTCGCGCACCGCGGTCGGCACATCATGACCATAGGCCAGCGTGGCTGCGATGGCCGAGGCCAGCGTGCAGCCTGAGCCGTGATAACTGCCGGGCAGGCGGTCCCAGGCGTCGGTCTGCACATGGCCGCCGGCGTCGTAGAGGCTGTTCAGCACGCGCGGCGTGGCCTCGTGGGTGCCGGTGATGAGCACGTATTCGCAGCCGAGATCGGTCAGGTGTCTGGCGCAGGCGGCGAGGTCCATGTCGTCCTCCTCGGACTCGAACAGCGCCAGCCGCCGAGCTTCGTGGCTGTTGGGTGTGATGATGCTGGTCTGCGGAATCAGCAGGTCGCGCATCGCCGAGATCATGTCCTCGGTGGCCAGTTCGTCGCCGCGTCCGGACGCCAGCACCGGATCGAGGATGACAGGAATGTCGGGGTAATCGGCGAGGATTTCCGCGATCGCCGCGATCGACTCGGCGCTGCCCAGCATGCCCAGCTTGAATGCCGCCACCGGCACGTCCTCGAGCAGCATGCGCGCCTGATCCATGACCCATTCGGAATCGATCACCAGAATTTCGTCGACCCCGGCGGTGTCCTGCACCGTGATCGCGGTGATGACCGACAGCGGGTGACAGCCCATGCTGGCCAGCGTCAGCAAATCGGCCTGGATGCCCGCGCCGCCGGTCGGATCGGATGCGGCAAAGCTGAGCACCAGCGGCGGCGAGGATTTTTGGGGGAAAATGGATGGCATGGCGTCACTGCTTTAGAATCAAGCGCCAATTTTAGCCGATTCCCCCTGCTTCCATGTCCGATCCCTCCGAATACAAGCGCTGGATGTGCCTGATCTGCGGCTACATCTACAACGAAACGACCGGCGCGCCGGACGATGGCATTCCTCTCGGCACGCGCTGGGAGGATGTGCCGGTCAACTGGACCTGCCCGGATTGCGGGGCACGAAAGGAAGATTTCGAGAGGGTCGTTTTTTGAGAGTTTTTTTATTTTTCCGCTAAAGTAAGACACTGGTGTGGGCGATATGCCATAGTCAGGGCAAGTATTTTGATCGTAGAATGACGGTCTCCTCGTCAAGTCCGTTTTCGCCTGGTTAGGCTGCTTGGCTTGGAGCGTGAAAATTTAAATATCAAGGAGAGGGACATGATTATGCGGTGGATTTCGGCGTGGGCTTTGTTCGTTTTTTCGGGTAGCGTGTGGGCGATTTCCCCTTACATTCAGGGGACGCCGGTTGCCGGCGGCAACGTGCAGGCGGCGGCAACGGCCGTGGAGGGAAAATTGAAAAGCGGTGGCTTCAAGGTGGTCGGCAAGTATTTCCCCAAGGACCTTGCCGGCTATGGGGTGGTGGTTGCTACCGACGATGCCATGCTCGGCGAGGTGGCCTCGGTGGGCGGGGTGGCGGTGATGGGCGCCGCTATTCGCGTTGGCGTCAAGGCGGATGGCAGCGTCACTTACACCAACCCGGATTACTGGTATCGCGCCTATTTCCGCAAGTCCTTCGACAAGAGGGAGGGTGCGGTCAAGGCTCTTCAAGCCCGTTTGCAAAGCGCGCTGGGTGCGGGCAAGGGGCAGGGCGGGGACGAGACCGCCGCAAGCCTGTCCAACTATCGTTACATGCTGGGCATGGAGCGGATCGATTCGTCGAAAAGCAAGCTGGCTGAGCATGGCAGCTTTGACGAGGCGCTGAAAGCGGTGCGTGACAACCTGGCAAAAGGCGCGGGGAGTACGGCCAAGGTCTATGAGGTTGTGATGCCGGATCGCAAGCTGGCCGTGTTTGGTGTGGCGATGAGCGGCGCCGACAACAGCGACGGCAAGTGGATCAAGAAGATCGACATGCAGGAAAACATCGCGGGCTTGCCTTACGAGATTTATGTGGTCGACAAAGCGGTGGGCTCGCCGTACGGTCGTTTCCGTATCGCGCTGGCTTTCCCCGATGTGGGGATGGGCCAGTTCATGCGCATCTCGTCGCTGCCGAACGACATTGTCGAGACCATGAGTGCCGTTGCGGGGGGTGACAAGAAATCCGATTCCTGGTAAATAAAACAGCCAGGATTGGCTATTTTGCGGGATGGGAAGGCGTTGCGATGCAACGCCTTCTGTTTTTTAGGGTAATGTTCGCGCATGGCGTGCGAAGTCCTCGAAGCGGGGGGCTCGGGGCGCACGGGACCGTCCGTCGCGGGCGCTAAAGAAGCCTGTACCGATGCCGTAATGTCTATTTATTGAAGCTGGCGGCGGGTGTCGCCTGCATGAAGATTCTCGTGGAGAAAACGGTTGGATAACGAAGCCTTGAAGGGCGTTAAGGTGATGGTCATCGATGACAGCAATACCATACGCCGAAGCGCGGAAATCTTTCTGAATCAGGTGGGCTGCGAGGTCATCCTGGCGCAGGATGGCTTTGACGCATTGTCCAAAATCACCGATCACGAACCGGATGTGGTGTTCGTCGATATCATGATGCCGCGTCTTGACGGTTATCAGACCTGTTCGCTCATTAAACGCAACGCCAAGTACCGCGCTACGCCGGTCATCATGCTGTCGTCGAAGGATGGGCTGTTCGATCGTGCGCGCGGTCGCATGGTGGGCTCGGACGAATACCTGACCAAGCCTTTTACCAAGGACACGCTGTTGACGGCGGTGCGCGAGCACACCGGCGCCAAGACCTAATAAACTGTAACTTCAGGGAGCAAACATTATGGCGATCAGCCGAATCCTGGTTGTGGACGATTCCCCTACCGAGCGTTTCTTTATTTCAGAATTGCTGGTCAAGAACGGCTACCTGGTCAGCATGGCCGAAAGCGGTGAAGAAGCCGTTGCACAGGCCAAGCAAACGCTGCCCGACCTGATCGTGATGGATGTCGTGATGCCAGGCATGAACGGCTATCAGGCGACACGCATTATCAGCAAGGAAGACGCAACCAAGCATATTCCTGTCATCATGTGTACTACCAAGGGCCAGGAAACCGACAAGGTGTGGGGTATGCGCCAGGGTGCAAAGGGCTATCTGGTGAAACCGGTAAAGCCTGAAGAGTTGTTGTCGAAAATCAAGGCGCTGGGTTGAACAAAAGAACTGGGTTGAACAAAAGAACATGGCCAAGAAATTCAATCTGCGCGAATTTCAAATTACACTCTCGCAGCAGTTGCAGGCGGCGGCCACACGCGACAATGCGGGATCCCGTCTGGGTTTCCGGGTCGGCGAAGCGAATTGGCTGGTGAGTTTGAGCGATACCGAGGAAGTGATTCCTATACCACCTATCGTCAAGGTTCCCGGTTCGCGGCGCTGGTTTCGCGGTGTGGCGAATATCCGGGGCAACTTGTACGCGGTAAGCGATTTTTCCGATTTCATGGGGCAGGGCGTGACGCCTGAGCATGCCGATTGTCGCCTGCTGATTCCGCACCACGATTTTGGTGTGAATGCGGCATTGCTGGTTCACCGCACGCTGGGTTTGAAAAACATCAATAGCTATCAGGAGCGTGAAGAAGTTGTGGCGCATCCCTGGATGGCGCGGCATTATGCCGATGAGGCGGGCAACGTCTGGTGCGATATGGATTTCGGGCAATTGCTTGGCAATGCGGAATTCCTGATGGTTGAGGCGCAGCTCGGTAGCTGATTGAGTGTTGAACATGGAGCGCGCAGGCGTCGATATAATGGAGGGGTTTGAGCAATGAGCATGGGGACAACGATAAGCGGCCTGAAAGGGCTGGCGGGACGCATGACCGGGAAGGGCACGGGCGATGGCGGGCAGACCGCCATGATCATGCAGACCGTACGCAAACTAGCCAACAAAGAGTCCGGCAAGGTTCCCTTGATCGGCCATCTCCCGGTCGACAAACAGTACCTCTACACCGGGGGCGCGCTGGTCGTTTCATTGCTGTTGGCGACCGCTGCCGTCGTCTATAGCATGGTTCAACTCGACAATCGCGCCGGATATGAGTCACGGGCGGGTGAGTTGAGGGTGTTGTCGCAGCGGTTGCCTCTGACGGCGCAACAGTCCGTGCTGGGTAACATTGAGGCTTTCGGCAAGCTGGCTGAAGGCAAGGCCGCCTTTGAATCCTCGCTGGAGGTCTTGTCCGCGGGCAATGATGAGTTGCCTGCCACCCGTGGCGCGGCACGCGAAACGCTGGAAAAGATATCTACCCAGTGGAATCAGTTCAACCCGCAGGTTACGCAGATTCTGGCGCAGCAGAAAACGCTTGTTGCCATGAACAGAAACATCAAGCTGATCAATACGCTGAGTATCGATTTGCAAAAAGTGTCCGAACAACTCTCCGTTCAGCTCATGAATGCCGGATCGAGTGCGCGCGAAGTGTCGCGTGCCAACCATCTGACCATGCTCAGCCAGCGTCTTCCGAAAAATGCCAACCTGCTGCTGTCGGCTGAACTCATCGACCCTGAAGCGGTGTTGCAACTGGAAAAAGATACGACTTCGTTCCGTGACACGGTGCAGGCTCTGATGGAGGGCGCGGCCGGCCAGAACGAGGCCAGTCTGCTGATTCTGGAAGATGTCGGTACCAACATGGGCGACATGGTGGAGGCGGTCGGCTCGGTGCTTGCCAACACGCAATCCTTGCTGCAAACCAAGCAGGCGGCCAACAACCTGTTCATCGGCAGCGAAGCCTTGCTGAAGAATACCGATCAGCTGTCGCAGGAATACCAGTCGGTTGGAAGCGGCGGTTATCTGCTCGGTGCCCTTTTCGGCTTGCTGGCGATCGGTTCGCTGCTGCTGCTGGGGCAGATCAACGTCAATGAAACCAAATTGCGGGCACGCAAGAGCGAAGAGGAGAACAGTCGCAACCAGGAAGCGATTCTGCGCCTGATGGACGAACTGGGCGAACTGGCCGAGGGTAACCTCACCATCAACGCCAGCGTGACCGAGGACATTACCGGCGCGGTGGCCGACTCGATCAACTATACGGTTGAAGAGCTGCGCGGACTGGTGCGTGGGATCAACAATGCTGCTCTGCAGTTGGACAAGGCGGCAAGCCAAGCCGGGCAGGTGTCCGAGACGGTGCAGGAGGCGGCGCGCCGTCAGTCGGACGAGATCGAGACCACTTCGCTCGCGGTCGTCCGGATCGCGGAATCGGTGCAAAAGGTGTCGGGTAACGCCGCTGAATCCGCCCGAGTGGCCGAACAATCCCTGGCGGCTGCCGAAAAAGGCCAGCTGGCCGTGGCCAACGCCATCACCAGCATGAACAACCTGCGCGTACAGATTCAGGAAACATCGAAGCGAATCAAGCGTCTCGGTGAGTCGTCGCAGGAGATCGGAGAAATCGTCGAACTGATTTCGGACATTACCGAGCAAACCAACGTGCTGGCGCTTAACGCGGCCATTCAAGCGGCGTCGGCGGGTGAGGCTGGGCGCGGCTTCTCGGTGGTGGCGGAAGAAGTGCAGCGGCTGGCGGAACGTTCCGCCGATGCGACCAAGCAGATCGCGGCGATCGTGAAAACCATTCAGACCGATACCCACGATACCGTGGCGGCGATGGAAGTCTCGACCCAGGGCGTGGTCGAGGGCGCCAAGCTGTCCGATGCCGCCGGCCAGACGCTCGCCGAGATCGGCGATGTGTCGAAGAAGCTGGCCGGCCTGATCGCCGACATTTCTTCGGTTACGCAAAATCAGGCAGAGTCGACCGCGCTCGTTGCCGAAACCATGCAGGACATCAAGACGATTTCGGCGCAGACCAGTATCGGTACCCAGCAGACCGCCGATTCGATCGGCGGCATGAAGCAACTGGCGCAGGATCTCAAGAGTTCGGTTGCGGGCTTCAAGCTCGCCTGATCGGTGCGGTTCGTCCAAACGATGCGAATAAACGATCACGGCATGGCTTAACTTCAGGAACAATACACCATGAGCGCCACACCCGATTACGATACCGGCCCGCTGAACTGGGTGCGCGGGGACATCGACGCCGCCCTGCAAGCAGCCCTCGGGCGCATCCAGGCCTTCAGCCTGGATGCGGAACTCACCAATGCCTTGCGCTTGGCGCACGACGATGCCCACCAGGTGACGGGAGCGCTGCGCATGGTCGGCCTGGAAGGCGCGGCCACCGTAGCTGCCGCGATGGAATCCTGCCTGGCCGATATCAATGAAAACCGGCTTCCGGCGAACGACGAGATGCTGCGCGCACTGCGCAATGGGCTCGAAGGACTGCAGCGCTGGATCAAGGATCTGGCGGATGGCCGCGGCAGCGGTGAACTGGCGCTGTTTCCCCTCTACAAGCGCCTGCGTGAGATGCAGGGCGCCGAGCGGGTATTCGAAGGCGAGTTGTTTTTCCCCGACCTGCGTACGCGGGTTCAGGGCAAGGCAGCCAACAAGGGGCTGTCTCAGGAGGCGCTGACGGCGAAAGTCAAAGCCGCGCGTGGCCAATTCCAGCTGGGTTTGCTGGCTTTTTTGCGCAATGTCGATGCCCAGCAGGGGCTGACTCGAATGCGCGAGGCGCTGGCGGCGATCGAACAGGTCGCGCCCTCGCAGGCTTCGCACACTTTCTGGTGGGCATGCGTTGGTTTTGTCGACAGCCTGATTGCGCACGGCGTCGAGGCCGATTTCCATGTCAAGCAGTTGCTTGCGCGGGTCGATTTGCAGATGCGCCGCCTGATGGAAGGTTCGCCGCAGGTCGCGGAACGCCTGTTGCGCGACGCGCTTTTTTTCGTGGCCAAGAGCCAGTCCATCGATGGCTGCGCAGCCGATGTACGCAGCACCTTCGGCCTTGACCGCTACCTTCCGGGTCGCGGCTTGCTCGATCCGGAAACGATGGCGCGCATGCGTCCGGTGCTGGAGGCGCTGGGGGCCGGTCTCAAGGCTGCGCACGACAGCTGGCACGCCTACGTGGAGGGCAATGCCGAGCAACTGGCACAGTTCCAGTCGTTGCTGGACCGGATGCAACCCCAGGCGCGGATGTTGAGGGATAGCGGACTTTCCCCGTTGCTGCAGGATCTGTCCGCCGCTGCGGGCGCCTCCGCCGAACGCGACGGCGAGGCGCGCGAGCAGATGAATCTGGAAGTCGCATCCACGCTGTTGTTCCTGCAGAACGCAGTGGAACATGAAGACGTCCTGCATGCCGATTTTGCCGGCCGTGCCGAAAGCCAGCAGGCTCGCCTGCGCGCGATGATCGAAGGCCGCGAGGTTCCATCCGCGGAGGTGGAGTCATCTACGCAGCGTGAGGCCGAACGGGACATGCTGGTGCACATGGCTCAGGAAGTCGGTCAGAACCTGCGGCAGATGGAGGCCGCGCTGGACGCCTTTTTCCGCGATGCCGGCGAACGCGAAGCGCTGGCCGGCCTGCCCGCGCTGGCTCAACAGGCGCAAGGCGCGCTTACCATGCTGGAATTGACCGATGCGGCGAGCCTGCTGGCTGCGGCCACTGCCGTAGTTCAGCCGTTTGCAAGCGAAGGCCATCCCGACGACGCGACCCAGCGGCGCCTTGCCGACGCCTTCTCCAGCCTCGGGCTGTTTATCGAGTCTTATTGCGCCGGCCGCGCCGATGCGGCCAGGATACTGCGTCCGGTGCTGGCCGAATTTGGTGTGGCAACGGCCGACAGCGACGAGGAGGACGCGTTCAGTGAAACTGTCGAGTCTGGCATGCCTGCCCGCAAGGCCGGGGTGAAGGATGCTTATCTCGGCTGGCGCGATGAGTCCGACGACGGCTCAAAAAAAAAGTACCTTGATGCACTGACCGAACTCAACCGCGATGCTGAGTTGATCGACGATGCTGTCCTTAAACAGCAGACGCGTGCCGCGCTCGACGCCAGTCGCGAAGTCGCCGCCCCCCCCATTTCGCTGGACGCCGCGCTTGCGGAATTGACCGGGCTGGAAATGCCCGAGCGGCTGGAAACGGTCAGCACGGTTGCCGGCGAGACCGAACTGCCGCCGATTGAATTGTCGGAAATTTCGCTTGATTTCGCGGACACGCCCGCTCCAGTCGAGCCTGCCGTCGAGATGGAGTCGCTTGAATGGGCTGCCCCGGCAGAACCCCTGATCGAAATCCCGCAGCCGGCGGCTGTGGCCGAAGTCGAGCCGGTCGCAGTAACGGAGGTCGCCGTTCCGGCATCGGCCGATCATGTGCCGGTTCCTGAGGATGTCTTGCGGGCAACCATTCCGGAAGGCGTCGAGCCGGAATTGCTGGAAATATTCCTGGAAGAAGTCAACGAAGTTCTTGCGACGATGGGCGAGGCCGTCGAGGCCTGTCAAAGCAACCCCGACGATCAGTCGTCGATGACCGTTATCCGTCGAGGTTTCCATACCCTGAAGGGCAGCGGCCGCATGGTCGGGCTGACCGAACTTGGCGAGACCGCGTGGCGTCACGAGCAATTGATGAATGGCTGGCTGGCCGAGAACAAGCCTGCCAGCAGCGATTTGCTGCGTCTGGTAAGCGTGTCCCGCAGCCTGTTCCAGGATTGGGTTAACGCCCTCCATGCGAATAACCCAGTCGCGCTGCCGGTGCCGGCTCTGCTGGCTGCGGTTGACCGCGTTGCGCAGGGGCAGCCGTTCGAGATGGCGCCTGTGGTCGAAGCGGCCCCGATCGTGGAAGCCGCGGCTCCGGCGATAGAAGCGGTTGCTGAAATGGTCTTTGAATCCGTAGCCGAGCCCGAAGCCGTCCTGGCCGAGACGTTCGAGTTCACGCCCGTCGCGGAAGCCGGCACGGGGACCGAGGAAGCGACCGGATTCGAAATCGAATTTCAGCCGGTTGCCGGAATCGAGGGCGAGCCAGAAGCCGCCCTGGCCGAGACGTTCGAGTTCACGCCCGTCGCGGAAGCCGGAACGGAGACCGAGGAAGCGGCCGGGT
>JAUPLV010000088.1 GCA_030836725.1 Pseudomonadota bacterium
TCTGCGGAAATTCGAAAGGGCCGCGGAGGAAGTCGGCCTCGCCGTGGAATTCATCACGCGCGCCGATCTTGCCCGGCTGCCAGAGTTCGACGCGCTGTTCATCCGCGACACCACTTTCGCCAACCACTACACCTACCGCTTTTCGCGGCGGGCGACCGCTGAAGGCCTGGTGGTGATCGACGATCCCGAGTCCATCCTCAAGTGCAACAACAAGGTTTATCTCGCTGAACTGCTCACCCGCCATAACATTCCCGCTCCCCGCACGCTGATGGTGCATCGCGACAATGTGGACCGGATCATTTCCAGTCTCGGATTGCCATGCGTGCTGAAGCAGCCGGACAGCTCGTTTTCGCTGGGGGTGGCCAGGGTGGACTCGGAGCAGGAATTGCACGCGAAAGTGGATGCGTTGCTGCAGAACTCGGAACTGATCGTCGCGCAGGAATGGCTGCCCACCGAGTTCGACTGGCGCGTCGGCATCCTCGACCGGCGGCCGCTGTTCGTGTGCAAGTATTTCATGGCCGCCGGGCACTGGCAGATCGTCAAGCGCGAGCCCGGCCGCAGCGGCTACAAGGAAGGCCCGGTCGAGGCGGTGGCAGTGGCCGAAGCGCCGGAAGAAGTGCTGAAGATCGCTCTCAAGGCGGCCAACCTCATCGGCGACGGTCTCTACGGCGTGGATGTCAAGCAGGTCGGCAACCGCTGCTATGTCATCGAGGTCAACGACAATCCCAACGTCGATGCCGGCAACGAGGACAAGGTGCTGAAGGATGCTCTCTACCGAGAGGTCATGGGCTCGTTCGTGCGCCGTATCGAAGCGCGCAAGCGGGTGAACGCCTGATGCGCGCCACCCCCGCACTGCATGCTTTCGCGGGCTACGGCATCGAACTCGAATACATGATCGTGGATCGGCATACCCTTGCGGTCATGCCGATTGCCGACAGGCTGCTGGGCGCCGCCGCGGGCGAAAATGCATCGGAAGTCGACCGCGGACGGTTCGGCTGGTCCAACGAGATCGTGCTGCACCTCGTCGAGGTCAAGAATGTCCGCCCCGACCCCGCGCTCGAACCCCTCGCGACCGGTTTCCAGACCGAAGTAAACAGCATCAACCGCCTGCTGGAACCCATGGGTGCGCGTCTCATGCCGGGCGGCATGCACCCGCTGATGAATCCCGCCGTCGAAACGCGCTTCTGGCCCCACGCGAATGCGCCCATCTACCAGGCCTATGACCGCATCTTCAACTGCAGAAAACACGGCCAGGCCAATGTGCAGAGCATGCACCTCAACCTGCCCTTCGCCGATGACGGCGAGTTCGCCCGCCTGCATGCCGCGGTTCGGCTGCTGCTGCCCATCCTGCCGGCGCTCGCCGCGAGTTCGCCCGTCGCCGACGGAAAACCCAGCGGTTATCTCGACACCCGCATGGAGGCCTACCGCACCGCCGTCGGCCGCGTGCCATCGGCGATAGGCCGGCTGATACCGGAAACGGTCAACAGCCGCACCGAATATGAGGCCCGGGTGCTGGCGCCGATGTACCGCGACATCGCTCCGCTCGACCCGCAGGGAGTGATGCATCACGAATGGCTCAATGCCCGCGGCGCGATCCCGCGCTTCGACCGCGATGCCATCGAGGTCCGCGTGATCGACGTGCAGGAATGCCCGCAGGCCGACCTCGCCATCGCCGCCGCCGCTGCCGCCGTCATTCGGGCGCTTTACGATGAAAGATGGTCGCGGCTCGCCCGGCAGCAGGCCATCGGCACCGATTCCCTGGTGAATATCCTGCACGCCTGCATTCGCGACGGCGAACAGGCGGCGATCGACGATGCCGGCTACCTTCGGCTATTGGGCTTTCCCGAACGGCAATGCCGGGCCGACGAACTGTGGCGGCGCCTCCTCGACCAGACGTCGCTGAAAAACTCCGCGGACTGGGGCGAACCGCTGCACACGATACTGGAACATGGACCGCTCGCCCGCCGCATCCTGCGGGCGGTCGGCCCGGAGTGCGGCAAGGCGCGGCTGCACGAGGTCTACGGTGAATTGTGCGACTGCCTCGAAGCGGGAAAGATGTTCGACGGTCGATGAACGGCAAAAAACCTTCTTTCTTCGCGTTCCTTCGCACCCTTCGCGGATCAGGATTTTTCAATGGCGAATCCTGACCATTACCTGATCACCTGCGAGCATGGCGGCAACCGCATTCCGCCCCGCTACCGCCCGCTATTCGCGGGCCTTGAGCCATTGCTGAAAACGCATCGCGGCTACGATCCCGGTGCGCTCGCCCTGGCCGAGGCGATGTCCAGAGCCTTGAATGCGCCGCTGTTCGCCTCAACCACCAGCCGCCTGCTGATCGACCTCAACCGTTCCCTCAGCCATCCACACCTGTATTCCGAGGCCACACGGAGCACACCGCTTACGACCCGCCGCGCGATACTGGAAAAGGTCTACCTGCCTTTCCGAAACCAGGTCGAAACGGCGATTGCCGCAGCGATTGCGCGCGGCAGCCGGGTGATCCACCTTTCCGCCCACAGTTTCACGCCGGAACTCGACGGCACAATCCGCAACGCCGATATCGGCCTGCTCTACGATCCGGCGCGTGGCGGCGAACTGGAAATGTGCCGGTGCTGGCAGCGCCGAATCAAGGCAATGGCGCCTCGATTGAAGGTGCGCCGCAATTACCCCTATACCGGCACGTCCGACGGTTTTACCGCCTACCTGCGCCGCCGTTTTCCGGCCGAGTCTTATATCGGCATCGAAGTTGAAATCAATCAGAAACACGTTTTCAGGGGCGGACAAGCATGGGATGCCTTGCAGGGCGTTGTGATCGAGGCGTTGCGTCAAACGATCGCGGCGCCAACTGCATTCATGGCGCCCCCCCGCAACCGAGCCTGTCGGCGATAAAAACCAGGGGGGTCACAAGCTGTAGACCGGCGAATCGTTCTCCGCCCGGCATCGAGAAATGAAGTTTCCGAGCGCTTGAGGCGCCTGCCGTCGCTTTCATCGGGGCGGCCGATCGTCTCTCGGACAATCCTGCCTGCCTTACGGGCTGACCGTGACTCCTGTCGCAGCCCGGTTCCGGCGCGGGCGGACTCCGCTTCCCTTGCCAAGACGCCCGCCGCCCCTCATACTGGCCGCACGAATTGGTCTTTTGGTCAGTCCCCTTCTGCCCCTCGCGGCATCCTGTTGGCTTTCCTCATTGGCATCCCTTCCGTGCAACCCAGGCACGGCTGCCGTGGCTCCGCTGCGATCTTTCGCCTATCCATCCAGTCGTCGTGCTGCTCAACCGCGTCGTCGACACACCATGAGGAAATCCACCATGTCCAAAGAAGAGCTTGTCGAAATGGAAGGCGTCGTCAGCGAAGTGCTGCCGCAAACCCGCTTCCGCGTCACCCTGGACAACGGCTTCATCATCATCGCCTACGCCTCCGGAAAAATGCGCAAGCACCGCATCCGCATCCTGGCCGGCGACAAGGTCACCATTGAAATGTCGCCCTACGATCTCACCAAAGGCCGCATCAACTTCCGCCACAAGGAAGCCACCGCCGCGCCGCGGCCCGCGATGCAAAGACGTTACAACTGACCCACACCGGCAAGGCTTGAACGCCTCAAGCCAATCGTCCCGCACCTCCCCATGACCGACGCAATCAAACAGCATCCCCTCGGCGTCTGCAAAGTCTGCGGAGCCATCACCTATCGCAAGGAAGCCGTCGGCAAGCGCTGCGAGCGCGACCGCCGGGGCGCGCGTTGCAGCGGCACGGTCGCCGTCGCCTCGCGCGATGCCTGCTGGAAGCGATGCACAAGCTGCGGCGGCACGGGAAAGCAGGGCGACACGCCCTGCACCTACTGCCGCGGCATAGGCTGGAGCCTGGCCAAACCCTGGAGCATTTGACGACGCGGCGAATCCCGCGGCGCCGGATGGCCGACGCATCGGCGGAACAGGCTGCGCCAATCCGCCCGGCGAAGGCCGCCGGCGTTTCCTGGCTTTGCAGCCTTACTTCTTGCCGTTATCGACCATCAGGCTATTGACGAAAATAATGCTGGGGAAAGAACGCTTAAGCGATTTGCTGTAGAAATTGGTCATCGGCATGCCGTCATCGAAGCGGACGCTGTCGCCTTTCTTGACCTCCGCGCTGACAGCAGCCAGCCACACCGTCTTCTTGCCCTGCGACACCTCCACATAGGTGTAGCCGGGCACGCTCAGCGTGCTGAGCACCTTGCCGGTCTGGCTCAAGGTCGTTTGCGGCGCCGCCGTTTGCGGCATCGTCATCCCCGCATGGGGATTGGCCGGCGCCGCGGGCTCGGCGGCCAGGGCGGACGTCGAGAGAATCAAGGCAAAAAGAATCGGTATGGATTTCATGGACGGCTTCCTGGCAGGGTCTGGTTTAAAACACCGAATCATATACGAATCCGGCCGCCTGCCCAGCGCAAGATCCGTAACCCGTCGCGCGCCCGAACCGAACGCGGCA
Source organism: Pseudomonadota bacterium (assembly GCA_030836725.1). Classification (GTDB taxonomy): domain Bacteria; phylum Pseudomonadota; class Gammaproteobacteria; order Burkholderiales; family Thiobacillaceae; genus Thiobacillus. Next base: position 4,452 of record JAUPLV010000088.1, read on the forward strand.
ATCCGCGCGGCGCACCCCTGTTTGACGCACCCAATACCATTGAAACAATCATGGTTTTATGGGATATTCCCGACGTTTGTTTCCGCCGCTCAGCGCAGCATGTCGGAATCATTCCTGCGAATGTCCACTGCCCGAACGGTGCGTCCGGGCCGGATGGCGGTAGTTATCCAGTTTCCGAACAATACGGTCCCAGGGAGGGATTCAATGAAAACAGCCTATATTGCAGCCTTGGCATGCCTCATCGGCCTGCCGCTCGTGGCGAATGCCCAGAGCTTTACGGGACCCGGCGGGGCCATTTTGGACGGAGCGCCGGCGATCCAGTTCACCTCGACGGTGGTGGTTCCGGTGACGGTCACGGATCCCATCGTGAATGTGCGGGTCGACTTCAACGGCCTGAACCACACATGGGTGGGCGATTTATGGGCCCGCCTGGTTCACCCCGACGGCACCACCACCATCGATCTCCTGCTGCGTCCCGGTCGGGGTAGTGCTTCAGGTCTCGGGTACAACATGGATTTCAGCGCGGCCAACGCCTATTCGTTCGCGGACACGGGAACCCCGCTCTTCGATGTGGCGCCCGCGTCACCAATCCCTTCCGGGCTCTACGTGCCCTCGTCGAACCCGAATCCGGCGATTTCCAACGCCCTGCCCTATGCCTATACGCCGACCTCGTTCGCGGCGACTTTTGGCGGCATGAGCGCAGCCGGAACCTGGACCCTGATCATCGAGGACTACGCTGCTGGGGACATCGGCGGACTGACCGACTGGACGCTGCAAATCGATACCGGCCCGGGATTGACCCTCGACACCTCGCTTCTGGATTTCGGCGACGTCGACGTCGGCCTGACCAGCGCGGTGCAGACCGTGATCGTCCAGAGCGACGGCACCCAGACCCTGACGGTGAGCAGCGTCGGCGCCGCCGCCGCACCGTTCGCCCTGACCGGCGGAACCTGCCCTGCCGTGCCCTTCGATCTGCTGCCCACCGAGCAGTGCACGCTGGAGTTCACGTTCAGCCCGACTGTCGCCGGAGCGGCCAGCCAGTCTCTCTTGATCGCAAGCAACGCGCCGGACAGCCCGGCCACGCTCCAACTTAACGGCAACGGCCTCCAGGCAGCCGTCGTGGCCCCGGTCCCGACGCTGACGCAATGGACCCAGGCAGTGCTGGCCGCGCTGATGGCGCTCCTGGCCATCGGAACGCTGCGTCGGCAACGCGTGCGCTGACCCGGTACGCCCCCGAGGGGGCGGGGCAATAAGCACCGATCCAAGGCCCGCCCGCTTCAGGGCGGGCTTTTTTTGTCCCGGTTTCAACGGGCCCGGTGGCTTTGTCCTGGAGTTTGCCGATAATCAAGGATTCCCGCACGCCTGAATGGACCTCCGTGACGCTTTGGAAGCCGCCGGCAACACTGGACCCGATACGAAGATGATCCGACTAACCCGATCGCTGAACGCCTGGGGAAAACCCGAATTCGGGGAGGTCCTCAAACAGGAAATCGAGCGGATCGATGCCTCCGCGCTGCCGTTGCAGCAGGGTCTTGCCCGCAGCAGCTACGTCACGGACCGCCCTTTCCAGGCGATGATCATCGCTGTGCGCGAGGAGGCCGGGCTGATCCGGGTGAAGGCCGGGATTTTCTATACGGGAATCATCGCCGGCTGCAGTTGCGCCGACGACCCGACGCCGATCGACGAACTGAACGAATACTGCGTGGTGCGGTTCGACGTCGACCGGACGACGGCCGATGCCACGGTGACGCTGTTGGCGGAATAGCCGCCGCCGGACAAGCCTTATCGGCCGCCCGGGCCGAGTTCCAGTTCTTCCGGATAGGGCCGGCTCGGGTACTGGAAGGCGACCGGTCCATCCGGCCTGGCGTGGACGAACTGATGCACGAACGGGTCGCTGGAATCGCGCATTTCGGCGGCGTTGCCTTCGGCCACCACGACGCCGTCGTGGATGAAATAGACGTAATCGGCAACCTTCAGCGATTCCGATACGTCGTAGGTCACCACGATCGAGGTCAGTCCCAGCGCATCGTTGAGACGCCGGATCAGGTTGGCGATGGTATTGAGCGAGATCGGATCGAGGCCGGCAAAGGGCTCGTCGTACATGATCAGCATGGGGTCGAGCGCGATCGCCCGGGCGAGCGCGACGCGGCGCTCCATGCCGCCCGACAGTTCGCTGGTGCGCAGGGCGTGGGCGCCGCGCAGGCCGACGGCGTGGAGCTTCATCAGCACCAGGTCATGGATGACGTCTTCCGGCAGGTCGGTATGCTCGCGCATCGGGTAGGCGATGTTCTCGAACACCGACAGATCGGTGAACAGGCCGCTGACCTGGAACATCATCCCCATCTTGCGCCGCATTGCGTAAAGATCGGCGTTGTTCAGCTCGTGCACCACCCGGCCATCGAATTGCACCCTGCCGCGGGACGGTTTGAGCTGGCCGCCCACGTGGCGCAACAGCGTGGTCTTGCCGCAGCCGCTGACGCCGAGAATGCCGACCACCTTGCCGCGCGGAATGGCGAGGTTGATGCCCCTGAGCACCCGATTGTCCTCGTAGGAGAAATGCAGGTCGCTGATCTCGACCAGGTTTTCCGCCATGCTCACTTCTCCTGCATCAGGGTTTCCGGCGCTTCCAGCGCCGCCTTAACCGCGACCAGAAACTGCACCGCGTCGCGTCCGTCGATCAGCCGGTGGTCGTAGGTGAGCGCCAGGTACATCATCGGACGGATTACAACCTGGCCGTTTTCCGCCACAGGCCGCTCCTGGATGGTGTGCATGCCGAGGATGGCCGACTGCGGCGGATTGAGAATGGGCGTGGAGAGCAGCGAGCCGAAGACGCCGCCGTTGGTGATGGAAAAGGTGCCGCCGGAGAGGTCTTCGAGGGTGAGCCTGGCCTCGCGCGCACGGCTGGCGAAGTCGGCGATGGCCGCTTCGATTGCGTCCGGCGACAGCGTCTGCGCACGGCGCAGGATCGGCACCACCAGCCCGCGCGGGCTGGAAATGGCGATGCCGATATCGACATCGCCATGCCACACGATGTCGTCACCGTCGATGGCGGCGTTGACGATGGGAAACTGCTGCATCGCCCGGCAAACCGCACGCACAAAAAACGACATGTAGCCGAGCTTGACGCCGTGCCTGACCTCGAACTCCGCCTTGAAGCACTGGCGCATCTCGTTCACCGCGGCCATGTTCACCTCGTTGAAGGTGGTGAGCATGGCCGCGGTATGCTGCGCCGCGACCAGACGCTCGGCCACCCGCATGCGCAGGCGCGACATCGGCTCGCGTTTAATCGGTGTGGGCATCACGTTCGCCCCCTCCCCCGCCCGGGGGGAGGGTTGGGGAGAGGGAGGCGAAGCCATCGGTGTGGGCATCACGTTCGCCCCTTTATCCCCGACAGGGGGCTCCCCCGCCTGGGGAGAGGGAGAGGGGGTTGTCCGTGCCTCGTCGGGCGTTCTCGCCGGTCCGGGCTTTTCAGCTGGCGTGCTCGAAGTCGCGTTCTCGCCGGTCTCGATCACCGCCACCACCTCGTCGGCCTTGACCACGGCGCCCTCGTACTGACGAACCTCGACCAGGGTTCCCGAAGCGGGCGACGGAATTTCCAGGATCACCTTGTCGGTTTCCAGATCGACCAGGGTTTCGTCGCGCGCGACCGTCTCGCCGACCTGTTTGCGCCACGGCAGCAGGGCGCCGCTGGCGACCGAATCGGAGAGGGTCGGCACTCGCACTTCAATTTTCATGGGGAGTCTCCAGGGCGTCATCCAGCAGGGCCTGCAGTTCCGCGCGGTGAAGCGAGAGGTAACCCGACGCCGGCGCGGCGGCTGCCGGCCGCCCGGCGTAATTGAAGCGTCGGCCGGACGGCGCGCAGTGATTGAGGTGATGCAGGGTCTGGAACCACGCGCCCTGATTCATCGGCTCCTCCTGCGCCCAGACGAAAGTGGCGGCCTCCGGGTAGGCGTTCAGCACGGCGCGAAATGCGTCTTCCGGGAAGGGATAGAGCTGTTCGATCCGCACCAGCGCCACGTCGGCCAGCCCGCGTTCGGCGCGTGCCGCTTCGAGATCGAACCACACGCGGCCGCTGCAGGCCACCACGCGTTTTGCCCGATGCGGCGCGCGCGCGTCATCGATCACCGGCTGGAAGGTTCCGCCACTCAACTCCGCCAGCGACGAGGAGGATGCCGGGTGCCGCAGCAGGCTCTTCGGACTCATGATCACCAGCGGTTTGCGTTGCGGGCGCACGATCTGCCGGCGCAGCAGA
>JAUPLV010000230.1 GCA_030836725.1 Pseudomonadota bacterium
CGGCGCCATGGACTGGTTGAATCGCGCCGCTGCCGCCGCCAAGCAGCAGAACTACAGTGGGGTTTATGTGTATCACCACGGCGAGCACGTCGAGATATTGCGCGTGCTGCACCGTACCGATGCCAGGGGTGAACAGGAAAAGGTCGAAGTCCTGGACGGCCCCCCCCGCCAGTTCCTGCGCATCAACAATGACTTGTTCTGTCATCAGGCCGATGGCAGGCATGTGCGGCTGGAGCGCAACACGCCGCGCCGTTTCTTCCCCGCCCTGTTGCCTGCCCAGCCGGCGCGCCTGCTCGATTATTACGAAGTGAAGCTCGGCGGCGCCGAGCGGGTGGCCGGGCGCGCCTGCCAGGTGGTCACGCTGGAGCCGCGCGACGGTTACCGCCATGCCTATAACCTGTGGCTCGACAAACAAACCGGGTTGCCGCTGAAATCGAGCATCGTGAACAGCAACGGCAGCGTGGTGTCGATGTTCGTGTTTTCCGAAATCCAGATTGGCCGGGCGCCCGATGCCCAGCTGTTTCGCAACGATCTGGCCGGCAAGCGCATCCATAATGAGAATGCCGGTCTAGACAAGCCGGTCGACGCGGCCTGGAGCGTGACCCCGCCTCCTGGTTTTGAAAAAGTGCGCGAAGCGGTGCTTCTGCTGCAGGGCAAAAAGGCGCCGGTCACCCATCTGATTTTCTCGGATGGCCTGAGCGTGCTGTCGATGTTCGTGGAGCAGACCGATCCGCAGGTGCAAAGCCTGCAAGGCCTATCCGCGGAAGGTGCGATCGGCATTTATGCGCGCAAGGTCGACGGCCACAACGTGACCACGCTGGGTGAAGTGCCGAGCATTGCCCTGATCGAAACCGGAAATTCGGTGAGAAGGAAGTAGCCAACCATGCTGGAGCAAACCGCTGTGGTCACTAAAACCGCGCCGGACGGCATCTGGGTGCGGGCGGTCGAACCGTCCGGCGGATGCGGCAGTTGCGGCGGCCAGGGGTGCTCGACGCGCCGCATTGCCGAAATGTTCCAGCGCAAGCCGCGTCATTTTCTGGTCGATTGCGATCTTGCGCTGGCCCCCGGCGATCGCATCGTGGTCGGCATTGCCGACGGCCACGTGCTCAAAAGCGCACTTCGTGCCTACGCCCTGCCATTGGGGCTGATGCTGCTGGGCGCGATTCTGGGCCGGATGGTTCAGCCTGGCGATGCGTCCGCGGTGGTTGGCATGTTGCTGGGGGGCGTTCTGGGCTGGCTGGCCGTGCGCGGCGGGCCGGTTGTGCGCCCGGTGGTGTTGCGACGCGAAGTCGAAAACCAGCTTCGCAAAATGAAAGGAAAATCATCGTGATGAAAACGGCTTTGGCAACGACCGCGATGGTGTTTGCCTTGCTTGCACCGGTACAGGCAAAGGAAGTGGTGGATGTCGCCGATCTGGTGGAAAAACACGGTCCGGCGGTGGTCAATATCAGCACGACCAAGCTGGTGCGGATCGGTCCCGACAATCATCCGTTCGCGATTCCCGATGAGAAGGAATTCCAGGATTTTTTCCGGCGCTTTTTCCCGGGGCCGGACGGGCGTAGCGGCCCGATGCAGGAAATCCCCTCCAGGGGTGCCGGTTCGGGCTTCATCATCAGTGACGATGGCTATGTTTTGACCAACGCCCACGTCGTTAAAAATGCCGACGAGGTCACCGTCAAGCTGACCGACAAACGCAGCTTTACCGCCAAGGTGGTGGGCGCCGATAACCGGACCGACGTTGCGGTCATCAAGATCAGCGCAAGCGATCTCCCGACGTTGAAGATGGGAGATCCCGGCAAGTTGCGGGTGGGCGAAGCCGTGGTGGCGATCGGGTCGCCTTTCGGATTCGAGAACTCGGTTACGGCCGGTATCGTTTCGGCCAAAGGCCGCTCCCTGCCTTCGGAAAACTACGTGCCGTACATCCAGACCGATGTGGCCATCAATCCGGGCAATTCGGGCGGGCCGCTGTTCAACATGCGCGGCGAGGTGGTCGGCATCAACTCCCAGATATACAGTCGCAGCGGCGGCTATCAGGGCGTGTCGTTCGCGATTCCCATCGACGTGGCGATGGAAGTCGTCGATCAGCTTAAATCCGGCGGCAAGGTCTCGCGCGGCTGGCTGGGCGTGGTGATCCAGGAGGTCAGCGCCGATTTGGCGGAGTCCTTCGGACTGGACCGTCCGCACGGCGCCCTGGTCGCCGAACTGCTGGAAAACGGCCCGGCAGCCAAGTCCGGGCTCAAGGTGTCGGACGTCATCCTCAAGTTCGACGGCAAGGCGGTGGAAGACTCTACCGATCTGCCGCGCATGGTCGGGATGACCCGGCCGGGTGTGAGCGTGCCGGTTGAAGTCTGGCGCAAGGGAAAACTGCGTAGTGTCAGCGTGATTGTCGGCGAACTGCCTGGCGAGACGCAGGCGCCGACCAAAGACACGAAATCCTATCTGCGCGGCGGCCTGCTGCTCTCCGAACTTGGCGCCGAGCAGCGGCGTGAGCTCAAGTTGAGTCATGGCTTGCTGGTCGAGGAGGCGACGGGCGATGCGGCGCGCGCCGGTATCCGCGTCGGCGATATTATCTTGGCGGTGAACAACACCGAAGTCGGCACGGTCGAGGCTTTCCGCAAGGCGATCGCCGGGGTGGCCGTCGGCAAGAGCGCGGCCATTCTGATTCGCCGTGGCGACAACTCGCTGTACGTGCCGCTGAAGATGTCGGGTGACTAAGCGTACGTTGACGCTTTATGGCCGGGTGGATTGCCCTCTGTGCGAGGACATGATCACAGCTATCAGGCCCTTGATCGCAGCCGGCGGCCATGATCTGCGCGAAGTGGACGTGGATGCCGACCCCTTGCTGAAAGCGCGTTTTGGCTGGGATGTGCCGCTGCTGTTCGATGGCGACAGGGAAATTTTCCGTCATTTCCCCGACCTTGCGGCACTTCGTAACTGGTTCGCCGTAAACCCCTGAAATCCGTTAAAATCCGCGGTCTTATCGCATCCTTGACCGGGCACGGAAGCGTGCCCGTTTTGTTGTGTCCCAGAACCTGATCCGCAATTTTTCCATCATCGCCCATATCGACCACGGCAAATCCACGCTGGCGGATCGCCTGATCCAGTTTTGCGGCGGCCTGTCCGAGCGCGAGATGGAGGCGCAGGTGCTCGATTCGATGGACCTGGAAAAAGAGCGCGGCATCACCATCAAGGCGCAGACCGCCGCGCTGACCTACAAGGCGCAGGAT
>JAUPLV010000231.1 GCA_030836725.1 Pseudomonadota bacterium
CATCAATTCGATGTGGGTATAGCCGAGATCCTTGACGTAGGGGATCAGTTCGGCTGCGAGTTCGCCCCAGCTGTAGAAACCGCCGTCTACATGCCGCCGCCAGGAGCCGGGGTGCAACTCGTAAATGCTGACCGGGCGATGCTGCCAGTCGAATCCGGCGCGTGCCGCGATCCAGTCGCCGTCCTGCCAGGCATAGGCTTCGTCGTCCGGAACGCAGCTGGTGGTTTCCGGGCGCATGAACATCTGCCGCGCGTAGGGGTCGGTCTTTCTCACCAGCTGGCCGCGGCTGCCGAGGATTTCATATTTGTAGGCATGACCGGCTGCCAGTTCCGGGATGAACAGCTCCCACATGCCGGAGGTGCCGCGGCAGCGCATCGGGTGGCGGCGGCCGTCCCACGCGTTGAAGTCGCCGACCACGCTGACGCGCTGCACCGCCGGCGCCCAGACCGCGAACAAGCAGCCAGCAATGCCGTCGATTTCCGTGACGCGCGCGCCGAGCACCTTCCAGGCCTCGAAATGGCGGCCTTCTCCCAGCAGATACAGATCCATCTCGCCCAGTTGCGGGGAAAAACTGTAGGGGCAATGCGTGCTGTGCCAATTGCCCGCGCCTTTGTCCTGCCAGCGCAGCAGCGGGTGGGCGTCGACCGCCGTTCCGGGCGGCAGGCTCAACTCGAAACAGTCGGTGCCGGTCACCCGCGACATCGCCATCCCCGCCAGTTCCACCGCTTCCGCGTCGGGCAGGAACGTGCGCACCAGGGTGCCGCCGTCGGCCTGCGGATGCATTCCCAGCACCTCGAATGGGTCGTGATGGGTGCCCGCCTGCAGCCGCATGATCGGCTCGCTGATCGCCGGCAACGCCGGTGTGGCCGATGCTGCTCGGATGGGCGCCTTCATGGCTGGGTTCTTGTCTCGCATCGATGAGCCTTTTGTATTTTTTCCAGCAAACGGGATGCCAGATCGGACGGCAATTCATCCCAGTCAAAACGCCAGGTCCAGTTGCCGTTGTCCGTGCCCGGCGTATTCATCCGCGCCTCCGAACCCAGCCGCATGACATCCTGCATCGGCAGAATCGCCAGGGCCGCGCGGCTTTGCAGCACCGTGTCGAGCATTGCATCGGGCACCGCATCGGGCTCGGCGACACCCAGCTGCCGCATCACCTGCTGGCGCGCCTCGTCGGGCAGCGCCTGCCACCAGCCCAGGGTGGTGTCGTTGTCGTGCGTGCCGGTGTAGTACACGGTGTCGGGCTGTACATTTTCGGGCTTGTGCGGATTGTCGGCATGGGCGTCGAACGCAAATTGCAGCACGGCCATGCCCGGCAATCCGAACTGGTGCCGCAGCGCCGTGACATCGGAAGTGATGATCCCAAGATCCTCGGCCACCAGGGGCAATTCGCCCTGCTCGTCGGCAATGGCCTGCAACAGCGCCGCGCCGGGCGCCTCGACCCATTCGCCAAGGATGGCGGTGGGCTCGCTGGCGGGAATGGTCCAGGAGGCGGCGAGTCCGCGGAAGTGATCGATGCGCACCAGATCGAACCACTCGAAATGCGCGCGCAGACGCGCCCGCCACCAGGCAAAGCCGTCCGCCTGCATCGCATTCCAGTCGTAGTGCGGATTGCCCCAGCGCTGTCCGGTTTCGGAGAAGTAATCCGGCGGCACCCCCGCCACCACCGTCGGCTCGCCCGCCGCGTCCAGCAGGAACTGGCCGCGCTGCGCCCACACATCGGCGCTGTCGTGCGCCACAAAAATCGGCATGTCGCCGAACAGCTGGATGCCGCGCGCCGCGGCTCGTTCACGGATGCCCTGCCAGTGCATCGCAGCGCCGTACTGCTCGACCATCACCGCCTTCAGCTTGTCGGCATGGCTGATGTCGAAGGCGGCCAGCGTCCGCTCGTCGCGGTCGCGCAGCGGCGCCGGCCAGGTGGTCCAGGAAGCGGTTCCCTGCTCGGACTTGATCACCATGAAGCGCGCAAAATCGTCGAGCCAGTGCGCCTGCCGGCGATGCCAGTCGGCGAAACCGCGCATGTCGGCCGACACATCGGGAAACAGCCCGGGATCGACCGCGAATGCCGACGCGCACTGATAAGGCGACAGGCCGGTGAGCGGGATCCCCAGCGGCAACATCTGCCACACTGAGCCCCCCGCGGCCTGCAAAAAATCCAGCCAGCGGTCGACATCGGCCAGGGTGCCGGACGGCAGTGAGGTGGGGTGCAGCAGCAGGCCTGCGCGATGGGTGTCGAAGTTCATCCGGAAAATCCAAAGGCGATCCGCGAAGGGCGCGAAGAAACGCGAAGCAGACCCGATTTAGGATATGCGCTTTCGCACCGCTTGCCGCGCAGGCGCGAAGAAACACAAACTTCTTCTTTTCTTCGCGCTTCTTCGCGTCCTTCGCGGATAAAGGTTTTCATCCAGTTCATCAGGCATTCCTGCGCATGGTGCCGGCATTTTCCACCCAGCCGCCGCCGCTCGACAGCGGCACGTCGAGCAAGGCGGGCGGCGCCACGCAGAGCAGGCGATACAGCTCGCGCAGCTGGGTGCGGTACAGCTGCTCGAAGTCGCTGACGCTGCCCGACGGGTTGTAGTCGCCGAACCACCAGAACCAGTCGGAGCCTTCGCACACGGCAAGCTGGCGGGTGGCCTGCGCCTGCTGGTCGGCGCTCAGCCGGCCCGCGGCCATCACGCTGTCGTAGGTCTGCTTGGCCGCGACCAGATAGTCCCAGCCGCGGTTCTTGTCGGCCGATCCGATCCAGGTCGAGAAACTGCCGTAGACCCAGCTTCCGGCCGCCAGCCGCTTCATGTCCCTGGCCGGCGCCTGCGCCGCCTGATCGGCGAAGGTGCTGATGTTGAGCCGGGGATGGCTGGACAGCGCCGCATAGAGCGCATCCAGGAAATGATGCCCGTTGTCGGGGTAATACTCCCAGGCGTTTTCGCCGTCGAGGATCACCGAGACCACATGGTGGCCGGCGTCCTTGCCGAAGAAGCTGGCGATATTTTCAAGGTGCTGGATGAAATCGCCCACGGCATCGTCGGCATGCCAGTCGCTGTACTTGAAGCCGATCAGGTCCGACAGGCCGTCGTCGCGGAAAAACACCCGCGACTTGAAGTTGCCGATGCGTATCGGCGAGAACAGCGTATGCCGGCCATGGATCTCGTCCTCCGGGCAGCCGGACTTGGCGCAGCTGTTGCGCCAGACACCCTCGCCCGAGGCGGTCCATGAGAATTCCATTT
>JAUPLV010000232.1 GCA_030836725.1 Pseudomonadota bacterium
CAACGACAACTGGTAATTCGAGATTTCGTCATTCAGCCGGTCGTAAGATGGGAAACGCCCCTTGAGGTCAATTTCCGTGTACACCGATTCCGGCTTCTTGCGCTTGGGGAACTGGCCGATCTGCGCCAGCGAGGCGCGATAGTATTTCTGAATATGCTTGCGCGAGCGGGCAATGGTGAGTTCGTCGAGCAGGGTGAAGAAACCAGCGGAGAGCCGATCCATTAAGTCACGTGCATCCTTGTCGCCCGTGCGCTTGGCCCATTCCATGAAGGTTTTTTGCGCGGTGGTCAGCGTGTCCTTGATGCTGTGGATACCAAAGCTTTGTGAAAACGCGGCGTCGCGCCCTTCGGTGACGAAGTAAATCTGGTTGCGCAAATCCTTGAGATCATTGTTGACCGGCGTGGCCGAGAGCAGCAGCACCTTGGTTTTTACGCCGGTCTGGATGATGTCTTCCATCAGACGCTCGTAGCGGCTCTTCCTGATGATATTGCCGTCCTCGTCGCGCCTGCCCTTGGTGTTGTTGCGGAAGTTGTGGGATTCGTCGATGACGATGAGATCGAAGTTACCCCAGTTAAGAGTGGCGAGATCGACGCCGTCCACCTTGCCGGTTTCCCGCGACAGGTCGGTGTGGGAAAGCACGGTGTAGGCGAAGCGGTCCTTGAGGAAGGGATTTAACTCGCTGTTGTTCTGGGCGAGAAACACTGTCCAGTTGTCGCGCAGTTTCTTAGGGCAGAGCACAAGAACACGAAGGTTGCGCAACTCGTAATACTTGATGACGGCCAGCGCCGTATAGGTTTTGCCCAAGCCGACACTATCGGCAAGGATGCAGCCATTGTGGGCATTGATTTTGTGAATCGCGCCCTTGGCGCCATCTTTCTGGAAATCGAACAACGCCTTCCAAACATCGGTATCGACAATGGCGGTTCGGTCAAATAGCTGAGCATCATCCGCCTGGCCAGACAGGAAACGCTCAAAGACGTGAAACAGGGTTTTGAAGTAGATGAACTCCGGCGAGTGATTGACGTAGAGCTGCTCCAAGTAGCGCAGTACCTCGTCTTTGACATCCCCAACCAGTTTTTCGTCCGCCCAGATTTGGTCGAACCACGCCTTGAGTTCAGCACGATCCCGATCGCCATCGACAATCAGGTTGAGCTCGATGTTGGGTGTGGCAGAGAGGCCAAGACCGCGCCGGGTGAAGTTGGAACTACCAAGAAGGGCATGCTCACGGCGACCGTCGTCGATGTGGTAGAGCTTGCCGTGAAGCAGGTTGGCCTGCCTGACGGAACGAATGTCTACCTTGTCGCTTATCCAGGCGGCACAACGACGGGCAACTTCCTTTTGTCGCAGGCGGTTGGCAAGCTCCAGTCCCTCATCTTCGATCTTGAAGGACTTCTTGTCTGTCTTGTCTGGATCGAGTGATGCGAGGAATCGCGGCTCGCCGAAGAGAAAATGCAGGCGACCGATCTGGTCGAGTTCGGCCGACAGTGCCTCATAAGCGTAAATGGTGAAATACGCCGAGACAACGGAGAGCTTGCTGCCAGCGGCGATCTTCTCAACAAGGAAATCAGAAACCTTGCCATGCGCGTGGTTGTCACGGATACCGAAGCTGTTCGTTCCATTAGTTGCCATCGGGTTTCCTCGCATCAGCATCCCGCGCGCCATCACGACGCACCCAGTCGTCGACTTCGGAAACTTTAAATTTCCAGAGGCGGCCAATCTTGTGAGCGGGTAGCCCCTTGGCGTCGATCCAGCGATAAATCGAGTCTCGGGTTACGCCAAGATGTTCGGCAATCTGTTCAACGGATATCCAGGGTTCATTCATTCTTGAATTCGCTTGGAATTAAGTTGGGCAGCATAGAGTCGGACAAAATCGTAAAGACCGCAATTTAGCAGGTGGCTATATGAACTACCAGCTTTTGATGTGCATCATTTTAACCAGCCATCGCCACAGGCTGGGTTCGATAGGTTTGTGAAGCAGGAAGCGGACGAACGATCCACGTCAGCTTGAAGAACTGTCTTGGTCCGAAAGCGCTAATTCGGCATCTTTGTAAGCGGACATTGTGAGTGTCCGGTTGTGGTGGGCCATGACCGGACACTCGGGCCGAACAAGTGACGGTCGGGCTCCCCAATTAGTGACAGAAGCCAGGTCTTGACGTCACGCTTTACTCATTCAGTGCGGCAGTAATGAGGAGCCTAAAAATAGCTCGACTCAGCGGGGCACCTGCGAGTAACCCATGTAACGCTTGATGATGGCAACGCGCCTCAGGTAGCTGCGCGAGTTGCGGTTGTGTTCGTACCAGCGCGGGTTGGGCACCATGGCGGCCAGTTTCGCGGCCTGGTCGCGGTTGAGCTTGGCGGCGGAGGTCTTGTAATAGCGGCGGGCGGCGGCTTCGGCGCCGTAGATGCCGTTGCCCCACTCGATCACGTTCAGATAAACCTCGAGGATGCGGCGCTTGCTCCAGGTGACTTCGATCATCAGGGTGATGACGGCTTCCTGGCCCTTGCGGATGAAGCTGCGCTCACCGGACAGGAACAGGTTTTTGGCGAGCTGCTGGCTGATGGTCGATCCTCCGGCGACCAGGCGGCCTTTCTTCAGGTTTTTCTCCACGGCTTTTTGAATGCCTTCGACATCGAAGCCTTCGTGCTCGATGAATCTGGCGTCTTCGGCGGCGACGATGGCGCGTTTCAGGTGGATCGAAATGTCCTCATAGGGCACCCATTTGTGGCGGAGTTCGGCATCGGGATGCCTGTCCTGCTGGCGCGCCAGCCCGGCTGCCATGAAGGCGGTGGAGGCGGGGTTGTGGTCGATCCACCACAGTACATGCGCAAAGATCCACAGCTGATACAGCAGCACCAGCCCGACCGCCGCGGCGACGCCCTGGCCGAACCGGCGCAGGACGACGCGCATCAGCCGCGGAGGGTGGCGATGACGGGTGCGGTGTCGGGGCGAATGCCGCGCCATAGAAGAAATGCTTCGGCTGCCTGTTCCACCAGCATGCCGAGGCCGTCGGCGGTGGTCGCGCCGTGTGTTCTGGCGAAACTGAGAAAGGGCGTGTCGCGCCCGTACATCATGTCGTAGGCCAGGGTCTCGGGGGTGAACACGCGCGGCGACAATGGCGGTAGCTCGCCGGCCAGGCTGGCGGCGGTGGCGTTGATGACGAGGTCGAACGGCGTGTTGGCCGCGTCGAATCCGCATGCGGCGACGCC